>NZ_JACGAX010000001.1:0-183272 GCF_020138145.1 Campylobacter sp. RM9334 | reverse complement strand
CATAAATGGTGTTACTATTGGTTCTATTGAAGTTAAAGATAAAGATGGAAATGGTGCTTTAAGAGCTGCAATTAACTCTGTAAAAGATCAAACAGGGGTTGAGGCTAGTGTTGATGAAAAAGGAAGATTAGTACTTGCTAATAGAGATGGTAGAGGTATTAAGATAACTGATGGGGTGGATAAGAGTTATGATCCAACTGGCAAAGCTTTTACGGCAACTGAAGCAGTTAAAGTAGCAGATAAGCATGTGTTTTATACAAATAAAACACAAGCAAATGCTGGTGATAACGGTGAAGTAGCTGTAGACTTTAGTTTAGAAAAAACTTGGAAGGGTGCTGGTAATGATGCAGATACAGCCGGTGCGCATGACCAAATAGATTCTATATTAAATAGTAAAAATAATTTTGATGATGTTAAAAATGCTTACTACGAGCAAGCAGCAAGACACGCAGCTGATGGTGCAGCTAAAGTTTCAACTGAAGCTATACAAAAAGCAGTAAAAGATGGAACTGAAATAGACTTAAGTGCTATTCATGCAGAAAAAATTGGTGCTTTAAATATGGAATTTGTTGGGGCACAAAACGCTGTAACCACAGCAGGTGGGGATACATATAAAGATATGCTAAAAGATGCTAATGATGCAGTAAAAGCGGTTTTAGGTCAAAATACTTCTAAACATGCTAGTTTAGCAGATGCTAATGCTAAAATCGATGATGCCTTAGCAAAACTTCAAAAAGTAGTTGATGCAGCTGATGGTAAAACTATGGCTACAAATGAGGCAGAAAATGGAATGGTTGCTTATGCAGCTATGAAATTCCTTGAAGGTGTTAAAGAAGGCTTAAATGAAGGCGATAGAAAAGGTCTTAAAGATATGATTGGTCTTACAGATGACACTAAAACTAACTTCGGAAGATTAAGTTTTTCATCAACTAATGGTAAAGACATAGTTGTAGAAGCTACTAGAGATTATACTGGAGCTGATGGTAAATTGCATAGTATGGATGTTACAAGTGCAATAGGCTATGATAAAAATGTTTCTGAAAAAACAGTTAGTTTAAGAGAAACTAATGCTACTATAGATAGAGAAACAGCAGATGCAATGGGCTTTAATGCTAATGATTGGCAAGCAACTGATGCAGGAGATAATAAGAATGGTTATGCTGCAGGTGTAATGACATTAAAAGGCGCACAAGCAATGATGAATATTGCTGAATCAGCTCAAAAAGCTCTTGAAGCAATCAGAAGTGACCTTGGTTCTGTCCAAAATCAACTTGTTTCAACTGTTAATAATATTTCAGTTACTCAAGTAAATGTTAAATCAGCTGAAAGTAATATTAGAGATGTTGACTTTGCATCTGAGAGTGCTACATTTAGTAAACACCAAATCCTAGCTCAATCAGGTGTATATGCAATGAGCCAAGCTAACGCTGTTCAACAAAACGTAATGAGATTATTACAGTAGTAATACTGAATGGAGTTTTTAAGGTGCTTGTCGCCTTAAAAACTACAAAGATTATTACAATAGTTTTAAAGATTATTTGTAATAACAAAAAAGGTGCTATCCTTAGCACCTTTTTTATAAAAACTAAGCAAAATCAAAAAACTAGCATAAAAAATATTTATGATTGTTTTAAATTACTGCCTTATTAAAAATATTTATCATTTTCTACTTTTTAATTTTGATTTAGATTTAAGATATTGCATAATTTTTGTAAGTGATATTGTTAAATTTGTTATACTTTATCTAGTTAATATATTATGAAGTTTTTTAAATATTATATGAAAAAATAAAGGAGTAAAATACCTATGAAAAAATATCCGTTAAATCAGATTTTATATGGAGCACCAGGGGTTGGTAAGACTTATGATACTATAAATATAGCTTTAGAGATTTTGGGCGAAGATTTTTCAACTCAAACAAACGAAATTGACACAAGACAAGCAATGCAAAAAAAGTTTAAGGAGTATGTAGAAAACGGACAAATCGTATTTACAACCTTTCATCAAAGTTATGGATATGAAGAATTTGTAGAAGGAATTAGACCTGATTTTGACAACGAAGAGTTAAACTATAAAATAGAGAATGGTATATTCAAAGACTTATGTATTAGAGCCTCTAATATTTCTCAAGAATTTAATAATGAAGATAACTTGTTTGATAATACAACAAATATTTGGAAAATTTCTTTAGGAGCTAAAGTTAGAGCAGACACTCATGCACTTCAAGATTTTTGTTTTTCAAATAATCAAATAAGAATAGGTTGGGGTGATACAAGACAAATCAACACAGAACCATCAATAAATTCTTTTAGAAAAATGAAAATAGGAGATTTAGTGTGTGTTCTTGAAAGCAGAATAAGTATTAAAGCTGTTGGGATAATAAAAAGCGAAGTATTATATGATAGTAACTTTAAAAATGGTTTTGATGCATTGGAATATCAAACCTATAGAGAAGTTGAATGGATTAGTAAAAAAAATGTAGATATATTTAATTTGAATAAAAATAAAAATCTAGTTCAGCAAACAGTATACTCTTTAAATAGATTTAAGCCAAAAGATTTATTTCAATTAATCGGTATTGATAAAGAGATATTAACTATTGAAAACAATAAAGAAAAGCCTTATATAATCATTATTGATGAGATAAATCGTGGGAATATTAGTAAGATTTTTGGAGAGCTTATCACACTTATTGAGCCTAGTAAAAGACTAGGAAATGCTGAAGAGCTAGAAGTAGTGTTGCCATATAGTAAAGAGAGTTTTGGTGTGCCAAATAATGTTTATATAATAGGCACTATGAATACAGCTGATAAGAGTATAACTACCCTTGATACGGCATTAAGGCGTAGGTTTGAGTTTAAAAAGATTATGCCTAATAGTTTTCTTTTAAATTCTAATTGCGATGGGATAAATCTTCAAGAATTATTAAATAAAATGAATGAAAGAATTGAATGTTTAATAGGAGATGAAAAGCTTATCGGACATTCGTATTTTATGGATATAAACAGCATTGATGAACTTAAAGTCGTGTTTAGAAATAAGATTTTACCACTTTTAGAAGAGTATTTTTATAATGATTATTCGCAGATAAAATCGGTGCTTAATGATAATGGTATGATAAAAACTAAAAATATTTTAAATACCGATAAGTTTTATTTAAGCGATGATTTTAATGAAACGGATTTTAAGAAAATATATGAAGATTGAAATAGCCCACGAACACGAAATAATAAGCTCACTTGATAACGATGAGTTTTTAAATGAGCTTATGAGCTTTGCTGAAAATAACCCAGAGTTTTTAAGAATAGTCGGCAAAAATAAGCTAAAAGCAAGAAATTATGTAGGGCTTATAAAGACAAAAAGTGGGGTTTTAGAAATTTATCCTAAGGTTTCAAAACCAAGTAATGAGATAATGCCAAGAATAGATTTAAGCAAGGCTTATGAGCTAAAAGATGAGATGTTTAAGGATTGTAAAGAAAGAGAGTTAAATCCCAAGCAGCTACTTTTAGAACTTTTAAGAACTTTACAAAAAAGTCCGTTTAAAAAATCGCTTAAAGCAACGCTAAAAGATGAAAAAATGTCACTTTTTGAAGTCTTTGTTGAAATGTTTTTAGAAGAACTTTTCGTGCTTTTAAATAAAGGGCTTATGAGTGATTATATAAAAATAGCTGAAAATAGAACAACTTTAAAAGGCAAATTGCTTTTTAATGAGAATTTAAAACATAACTTAATTCATAAAGAGCGATTTTTTACCGAAAATGATGAATATATCATAGACAATGTGATAAATCAAACTATAAAAACTACATTATTTCATTTAAAAAAACTAAGTCAAAATAAAAAGATTTTAAAATATTTAAAGACTTTTGATGGTATTAGTTTAATTGATATTAAAAAATGTGAATTTAGTGTAAAAAATAAGCATTATAGTTATTATGAAAACATACTTTTATGGTGTAAGTTATTTTTAAATGGTTTTAGTTTTACACCATTTGCGGGGGATAATAACGCTTATGCTTTGCTTTTTGATATGAATAGACTTTTTGAAGATTATGTAGCTTTTATGCTTAAAAAACACAATCCAAATATAAAAATAAGTGCTCAATTATTAAAAAAACACTTAATAAAAGATGGTCAAAATGAGCGTTGTTTAATGCGACCTGATATTTTAATTGAGCTTAAAGATAAAACAATCATCGCTGATACAAAGTATAAAATCATAAATAAGTTAAGTGATATTAGCCAAGCTGATTTATATCAATTATTTGCCTATGCAATAGCTTTTAAAGTTAGTGAAGTTTGGCTTATATATCCACTTTTTGATGGTAGTTTAGGGTATAAAACACTAGAATATAACTTAGATTGCTTTAATACTAAGATAAAATTACAAATTCTTTTTGCTCCTTTAGGTTGATATTTTAGTTGCATTGTGATTTGTTATAATCTAGGTTTTATGAATTTAAAATATGATTAGATATAAATAAAAAGCTTAATTATTAAGATAATAAATTTCAAGTTTAAAGATAGCTTTTACTATCTTTAAACATAGTTTAAAATTAAATTCCTAGATTTTCTAATGTTTTTTGAGCGTTTAGGAGTTGGGTTTTTACTGCGTTTTCTGATGTCCCACCATAAGAATTTCTTAAATCAACGCAAGTTTTTAAATCAATTGCTTTATAAATATCATCTTCAATTAAATCACACTCAAGCCTTAATTCATCTAAGCTTAATTCATCTAATTTAAGTTTTTTTGAGATTGCATAGCTTACTAATTTTCCCGTAATTTCGTGAGCTTTTCTAAATGGCACACCTTTTTTAGCTAAATAATCAGCCAAATCAGTAGCATTTGAATATCCATTAGCAGCTGCTCTTAGCATATTTTCTTTAATTGGTTTCATTTTTGCAATTAGTTTTGTAATTATTATTAGACTATCTTTTATGGTATCTTGCGTATCATAAACACTTGCTTTATCTTCGCTCATATCGGTATTATAAGCTAGTGGCAAACCTTTCATAATAGTTAGCATTGAGATTAGATTGCCATAAATTCTACCTGTTTTGCCACGCATTTTTTCGCATACATCGGGGTTTTTTTTCTGTGGCATTATGCTTGAACCCGTGCAAAAATCATCACTTAGCTCAATGAATTTATAATCATTTGAATTAAAAATAATTAGCTCTTCACAAAGGCGTGAAAGATGGCTAAAACAAATTGCACTAACACTACAAAACTCAAGCATATAATCTCTATTGCTAACACTATCAATACTATTTTCACTTGGCTTTGCAAAGCCAAGTTCATTTGCACTAAAAAATCTATCTATATTAAAAGTAGTTCCCGCAAGTGCAGCCGAGCCTAACGGACATTCGTTTAATGAGTTGTATAGATTTAAAAATCTATCATAATCTCTTTTAAACATCCAAAAATACGCCATTATCCAATGCGAATATAAAATCGGTTGAGCGGTTTGAAGATGGGTAAAGCCTGGCATAATTAAGTCTAAATTTGTCTTAGCTTGGTTTAAAATCTCTTGCATTAATTCTTTTAAATTAGCTTTAATTCCTAATACAAATTCTTTCATTTGTAATATTCCATCTAGTGCGGTTTGGTCGTTTCTACTTCTTGCAGTGTGAAGTTTGCCAGCACTTGCACCTATTAAAATACTAAGTCTTTTTTCAATAGCCATATGAATATCTTCATCGCTTATATTAAACTCAAATTTATTTTCTATAAATTCGTTTTGAATAATTTCTAAGCCTTTTAAAATCTCTGCTAATTCTTGAGAGTTTATGATTTTTTGACGCTCAAGCATTTTTGCGTGTGCTATGCTTCCTTTTATATCTATTAAAGCAAGTCTGTTTTCAAGTGGCAAAGTCGCTGTGTAATTTTCTACTAATTTATCCGTAGCTTGGCTAAATCTACCGCCCCATAATTTTTTCATACTATTCTCCTAATAAAATTCCTTCTTTAAGCCCATAAGCTGAAATGATAAATTCAAAATCATCAAATAAAGTATCAATAAAATAAGCCCCGCAAAGCACTGCAAAATCTCTATTAACTCCTAGCATTAAATCTCTTTTTTCGGCATTATTTGTATTAATAAAATCAATTAATTTATATAATTCATCTTTATTTACAATGCTATTATGAAACTCTAAATCATCAATATCTTTATAAGCAATATTTTTTGCAATACTTTTTGCAAATATTCCCGTTTTTGATGCTAGAACAATTGGTCTTGGATAGCTTTTAAGCTCGTTTTTATAAGGGTTTAAAAGTGTATATGCGTAGTCTTTAATATCTAAGTTTTTTTCTTTTACGCTTTTATAAAAAGATAAAAGTCCTATATCAAGTAATAATTTTTTATCATTACTCGTAATTTCTGTTGAATACCCACCAACATCTACTAAAGTAAAATCACCTTGAATTGAAATTCCAACCCCTAATCTAGTAAGCCTTGCTTCTTCGTTTTGGCTTAATATTTTTAATTTAAAGCCGTATTTTTGATAAAGCATATTAGCTATTAAATCAGCATTTTTACTTTTTCTAAAAATTGCAGTAGCAACTACTTTTGCCTTGCTTAAATCGTAATTTAGCTCATCAAGTGCATTGATTAAGACCTTAATTCCTTCATCATTTATACACTCGTTTTCATAAAATAGTCCTAAGTTTAAGACCTTTTCGTAGTTTTTTAAAACCTTATCAAATACAGCTATTTTAAGAGTATTTGAGCCTATATCAATTGCTAAATTCATTTAAAGTTGCCTTTATTAGCTTTAATAATTTTTCATTATCAATATCTTTTAAAACCTTTACTAGGTTTAACTTGCTTAAATCAATGCCTATATTCATATTAAGATTTTTATCATATCTTAAGCTTTTGCCCCTTGCTTCGCCACAAGTTTCTATATCTACATAATATTCATCGCTTTTACAAATGCTAGAATCTAGTAAATATGCAATTATTAAAGCATCGTGTATCCAAGTGCCAATGCTATTTCTTGTAAGCTCTGCATAACTTATCCAAGGCTTAATACTTGTATATAAAAAATCACATAATTTATTATTAATTGCTTTTATTTCTTCTAAATCTTTATGAGTTAGGCTAGTTTGCATTGTGATATTGTAAGGTGCTAGAGTGATTTTTGCCCCACTTCTTAGCACAATCCTAGCAGCTTCTGGGTCAAAACCAAAATTAGTATCTTTAGGGTATTTACTCATATCAAATACCCCGCCCATAATTAAAATCTCTTTTACATTTTTTGCAAACTCATTATCTAAAATACAAGCTTGAGCTATGTTTGTAAGTGGTCCAATAGCACAAACAATAAGCTCATTTTTATAAACTCTTGCTAATTCGCATAATTTATAAACAGCGTTTAATTTAGCGTTTTTATAAATTTTAATAGGTGTAAAATCTTGCCATAAGTGTTCTAATTTAAAATTATAAACACTCTCATCAAGTCTTTTTCTCCACGGCGTTTCATCTTCTAATAAAGCCTTGCTTGAGCCTAAAAATACAGGAATTTTAATCCCTAATTTAGAAATTAAATTCCTTGCAACTGCATAAGCTTTGTGATTTATCACATTTCCACTTAGAGTTGTTATTGCTTTTAAATCAATCTTTTTACTAGCAATTGCAAGTGCTAGGGCTAAGCCATCATCAGTATTAGCCCCACAAATACCATTGCCTATATCAGTGTCAATTACGATTTTCATATAGCATCTTCAATAAGATTTAAATCTCTACCCCTAGTTTCAGGAGCAAAAAATGTAGTAACAAATCCAATTCCTGCCATAAATATAAAATAAGCAGCGATTAAATACCAATTATGAGTTAGATTTATAAAATAAGTTGCTAAAAATGGTGCAGTTCCACCTGATAAAATGCCACCGATTTCTTTAGCTAGTGCCATTTTTGTATAACGATTTTTGCACCCAAACATTTCAACTCCGTAAGCTGCTTGAACTCCAAAAATCCCTAAAGATGCAAGACACATTCCTACGACAATTACACAAATTACTATTATTTCATTTTTGCTATCAAGTAACATAAATGCAGGAACTGCATAAATCATTAATAATAAGCAAAATATCCTATACATAATGCGACGACCAAATTTATCGCTTAGCCATCCAGATAATGGAATAACCAAAAATCCTAAAAATGAAGCTATTAAAACCCCTGTTGTAGCTATTTGTTTGTCTAATAATAAAATAGTATAAACATAACCTACTAAAAAGCTTTGAGCTATATAAGATGGGGCGTTTTCTCCCATTCTAAGACCTAGCATAATAAAAAATGATTTGTTTTTTTGCCAAAAAGTTTTGTTTTCGGTTTTGTGAGTTTTTAAATTTTGTTCTCGTTGTTTTTGCATTTGTTCTTTTTGTTTTGCAAATACAGGTGTTTCTCCTACAAAGCGTCTTAGATATAAGGCAAATGCAGCTATTAAAAAGCTAAATATAAATGGTAATCTCCAGCCCCATTCTAAAAAGTCTTTATCATCTAAAAATCCAAGTAAAAACCAAATTCCACTAGCAATTAAAGTCCCACTATTAGAGCCTAGTGCAATGATTGATGATACTAAACCACGATTTTTGCTAGGTGCGTATTCACCCAACATAATAGCTCCACCGCTAAGTTCAGCTCCTGCTCCAAAACCTTGTAAAAATCTTAAAATCACTAATAATAAAGGCGCTAAAATGCCTATGCTATTATAAGATGGGATAAATCCTATTAAAGTAGTCGCTGCACCCATTAAAAATATAGTTATCATCATAACTTCTTTACGACCATATTTATCTCCTAATCTACCAAAAAAGAAAGCTCCAATAGGTCTAGCAATAAAGCCAACTCCATAGGTTGCAAAACTAAGCATTAGAGCAATTATAGGAGTTTGCTCTGGGTAAAAAACTTTACCAAAAACGGTTGCAGCCGCAAGGCCATATAAAACAAAATCAGCATATTCCATAGCAGTTCCTAGCCAACAGCTAATGATTGCGTTTTTAAAGGATTTTTTGCCTTCTTTTGTCTTTAAAATATCATCTTGAATTTGATTCATTAAATCTCCTAAAATAAATAATAAAGTAAGCTTAAGAAAAATGCCGAAATTAAAGCACTAGCAGGTAAGGTTATCATCCACGCTAAGCCTATTGGCTTCATCATTTTCCAATTTGCGTTTTTGTTAAATACTCCAATTCCTAATACTGCACCTATTAGAATATGAGTTGAGCTGATTGGAATTCCTAGTTGAGTTGCTAGAAGTATTACAATAGCTGAAGCAAACTCGGCACTAAAACCTGTGGTAGGCTTGATTTTTGCTAGGCTTTTGCCAACGGTTTTAATAACGCTTTTGCCTAAAAACCAAAGCCCAGCAACTAGTGAAATGCCAAATACTAACATTACAATAGTAGGCACTGCTGAAGTTGGATTTATTGTATTTGTGTGTAAAATATCTAAAATCGCAGCAAATGGTCCAACTGCGTTTGAAATATCGTTTGCTCCGTGAGAAAAGGCAAATGTGCAAGCTGTAAATATTTGAAACCATGAAAAAATACGATTTACTGCTTTTTTTGGTTCGCCTTTTTTCATAATATTAATAATTCCTACACAAATTATATAAGCACTAATACAAATTAATAAGATGATTAATCCTATACTAAAATGACTAAGTCCTGTATCAACATTATTTAAGGCTTTAAAAAATAACATAGATGAAATTACAAAAGCTATTAAAGTAGCTAAAACAGGTATGCGTTTGCTTAAAAATCCTGCTACATCAACTGCTTTTTCTTTTTTTGTAAATTCTTTTAATTTATTTGCGTATTCGCCTTTTTCGTTAAGCAAAATGCCGTAAAGCTCACTATATTGCTTAGATTTTTCGCTTTGCATAAATTCATCTATATATTGTTTTTTATACTCTGCTTTATCTTTTTTGATTTGTTTTAAAGTGTTTTCTTTTTCTTTAGTAGGAACTACAATGAATTTATAAACTAATGAATAAACAAAATAACTCAAAACCCCACCTAATACAGGAGAGATAAACCAACTAGCAACAATGGTTCCTATCCCACCCCAGCTAACTTGAGTAGCGTTATTTTCGGCTATGAAACCTAAAGCTAGTGCAGCACCTAAAATCCCGCCTACTATTGAATGAGTTGAACTAACTGGTAAAGATTTATAAGTAGCTATAAAAATCCAAACACTAGCAGCACACAAAGCACTCATCATAACATAAGCAAAGTGCATAGGTTCTATGTTTTCTTTAACGCTTACAATACCACTTCTAATAGTAGCAGTTACTTCAGCACCAGCAAAAAATGCTCCGCTAAATTCAAATATCGCAGCTATTATTAAAGCTTGTTTTATGCTAAGAGTTTTTGCTCCAACACTCGTTCCAAAAGCATTTGCAACATCGTTTGCACCTATATTGAATGCTAAAAATATTCCAAAAATTGCAGCAATTGTGAAGAATATATAATAATTTGTGGTGCTATAACCCCAAAACAAAAAGCCAACACAAACGATAGCAAAAAGTATCGTTATAATAATGTTTTCTCTTGCCATTACCTTTCCTTTTTAAAAAATTGGGCTAATTATAGACTAAAAAAAATTGTTAAGATTTCTACAATGTAAAATCTTTGTAAAATATGCTAAGATACGCAAAATTAAAAGGAGTGTTGATGAAAAAGTTTTTAGTATTGGCATTTTGTGTTAGTGCTTGTTTTGCTAATAATCAAGTAATTTGTAACAATGCAAATGATTGTTATAACATAGGAATTGCTAAGGCAAAAGAAATGCAAATAGCAGAATCTATTAAGTATTTAGAAAAGTCTTGCGAGCTTAATTATATGTCAGCTTGTATGGAATTAGGAACTGCTTATATTTATAGTGCTAAAAGTAAGGAAGAATTTACTAAAGGGATTAATTATTATATGTTAGCTTGTAATAATAATGAGCCTATATCATGCCACAATATAGCATATATGTTAGAGCAAAGCCAAAATCCTGCATTAATGAATGAAATAAAGAGTTATTATGAAAAATCTTGTAATTTAAGATATTTAAATGCTTGCACTAATTTAGGAAATATTTATTATACGAAAGAAAACAATAAAGAAAGAGCGAAAATGCTTTATGAAAAAGCTTGTAATTTAGGAGAGGCTATAGCTTGCAATAACTTAGGTAACTTTTATTATTATACCAATAAAAGCTTGGCTAAGGAATATGTAAGAAAAGCTTGTGATCTAGGCTATCAAGTAGCGTGTGAATATAAAATAGATTAAATTATAAAAAGTGCAAAATTAATTTTTCTAGCTAATTCCTTTTATTTTTGATAGTATGAAAATAAAAGGAATTTAAAATGGTAAGATTTTTTAATAAAGTTGATTTTTTATTTTCGTATTGAGTGTAATTTTTTACGCTTATTGTATTTTTGTATTTAAGTATTTAACCAATTTTTCAGCCTTAGATATAACTGCTAATTCTATATTTATTATATTTGCAAATGCTTATTATTTTTATTTGTATTTAAAAGATGAATTGTTATATGATTCGTTTTATGTATTTATTGGCTCTTCTTTTATTTTAGTAATCTTAATATACGGCTGCATTATTTTATGAAGTATTGGAGTTGGAATTTAAATTATCATATTATTTAATATTTATTATGATAATTAATTTAAATATAAGTTTGTTTTAATAATATTTATCATTCTCATAAAAAAGGATAAAAATGAATATTAAAACAACAATTTCTTTAAGTTTAGTTGCTGTTTGTGCCAATGCACTTAGTTTAGAACAATCAATAAAAAATGTAGATTTAGATGGTTTTTTAAGGTATCGCTATGATGCTACTAGAGTTAAGGATATTGCTTTAACTCAACCAGCACACAAAATTAGATTAGATTATAAATTAAGCCTAAATTTAGCTGATAATTACAAGGCTAATGCGGTGTTTAGATATGATACAAAATCTTTTAGTTATTCAAATAATGCTTATATTAAGACTAATGATAATTTTCATTTAAAAGAAGCGAATTTAACTTATACTAATTTTAATACAAGCTTTAGTTTTGGTAGATTAAAAGTGCCTAGTATGTTTAATGATGGGGTTTTGGTTACTTCGTTTTTAATTGATAATAATTCTTTAGATAATACAAATATAAATGCTTATTTTGTAGATAATTTTGATTTGAGTGAAAGTAGTTTGATAAACGAAAAAGCAATAAATCAAATATCTTATAAAATACCACTGAAAGCTACAAATCTGCCAAAGAATTTAAAATCACAAATCTATAATCAAAACCTTTATGGGTTAAATATTAATTATCATAATGATTTAATAAATCTTACTTTAGGTGCTGATTATCTTAATGATTTTGCTATTTTTTATGGAGTGGATTTGAAAAGTTATTTAGGAGATAAGAAGAGTTATCATTATTCTTTTAATTCTCAACTAACTAGCACATCATTAAAGCAAAATTACAAAACTTCTCTAAATGCAAGTAATTCTATATTTTATGGCGTTGAAATTCTAGTCGGATTTAAGAATTTTGATTTTGAGTTAGGCTATATAAATTATGGTAAAAAGGATAAAGCAAATTTTGTAACTTGGCATGATAAAGGATTGCTTTTGCATTCGGGAAAAACGATAATAGATGGATTTTATGGTGGAATAGGTAAAAGAGAATATTTGTATTCAAATATATCTTATAAATATGATAATTTTAATTTTTTATTTAGCATAATTGATGGTGGGGTAAAGCTTGATTTAGCTAAATATAAGCAAATAGAATTAATGCCAAAAATTGTTTATAAATATTCTAAGAAATTAAAATTTAGCGCATTTTATGATTATGCGATTACTAAAACCTATATGAAAAATATTAAAACTTATAAAACTAGATTAGAAGCTAAATACTCGTTTTAACTATATTAAGAATTTAATTTAGGAATTTAAAATAAATATATAGTTTTAAATTCCATTTTTCAATTAGTTTTTATCTAAATTATAATTTAAGATTTAATGTTTTCTTTGATAGCTGCTTTGATAACTTCTACAAATTCTCTACTATCTAAATAATAGTTAGGATAGGCTTTCCTTAGGGTTTTAATTTTGTCTGATGATACAAGCACTACATCAGTATTGTTTGCATTTTTTGATTTTTGTTCTAAAAAATCATAATATTCTTTAGCTTTTTCAAAATCTGATTTTTTATATCCAGTAATCCTTAAACGCTTTGTATTCATATCAAGGTCTATTACAAAATAATAATGTATCTTTTTTTGAAATTCTTCAATGTTTTTGCTAGATACTAAAAGTCCAGAAAGCATTGCTAATATGTTGTATTTTTTATCTAGTTCTAAAATCTTTTGGCATATTTCTTGTTGTGTAAATTTATTATAATTTTCGTGAATTTTTGTTTGTTCTATCATACAAAACAAAGCACTTGATAATCTAAAAAATTCTTTATATTGTTCTTCCCCTTCACCTTGCTTGATTTTTGATTTACTAGTTATTCCTAAAACTTCCACTGCTGTAGCCCAAAAATGCTGCAATTGTGTTCTAAGTTGCAATTCTAAGGCTCTTTTTGTCGTATCTTGATATTCATAAATCTGATGGATTGAGCGGTATCCATCATCTTTTGGTTTATTGATATAATCACTAGTTCGTAAAAGTTTAAATTTTTTTATACCCTTAAGATAGGTTTGTTCCATAATTTGCTGAAAAGTTTTAGTATTGTCAAGATTGGTAAATACTATCCTAAGTCCTGCAATATCTTGCATTCTATCAAGCTTCATATCTGGAAATCTTTTTAACTTGTATTCAACAGAATTTAGCCTTTTTAATCTTCTTGCTACTACTATAGGGGTAATTTTATTTGTTTTTAGTTTTCTATTAATTGATGTTGCAAAGCTTGACATTATTTGAGCGTGAACACTTCTCCAAAAAGACACTATCTCATAGTCGTTTTCAGTGGCAATACCTATTCTTATATTATCTCCAGCTTTTCTTACTTGTTGTTTGGTTGCAATTATATCGTTTTCGCCCATTTTTACTCCTATTATTGTAATTTTTAATATCAAAATCAATGCTTTTTCGTAGTGTAGTATATCAAAAAGTAATTTAGTTAATATTAGAATTAAACAACATAACGAAATTTAAGACTATTTTGTGGATTTCATTATAGCTTGATTGTAAAAATTAAATAAGAATAAATAATAAATTGTAGGAATTTAAAATAGGAAATTTATTTTAAAATTCCTAATTTAAATTCTTAATACACCACATTACTTCCACCAACAGGAATGTAAATAACATCACTTTTTGAAATATCTGTAAAATTATTATTTGTTTTTGAAATTCTTCCTGTTAGAATTTGTTTTAAAGATTCTAAGCCTAATAATTTATTGCATAATTCACTTCTAGTTTTTAGTTTTTTTACCACTATAAAATAATCATCAGTAGTAACTTCTAAACAATCAGTATTTTTAATAGTAAAATACTTATCATCTTTTAGACTTTGAGAAGTCATATCCTTTAAATTACTGCTAAAATTTGTTTGGGTTGTATAATAAGAGCCTAAATCACTAATTAAAATAGCAAGGTTTTGAGATGATTTTACTATTTCAGCATCATCTCTTGTAGCATTTAGTTTAGGAATTGCAACTGCTGCTAATACACCTAATATTACAATAACAAATATAAGTTCTATCATTGTGAATGCTGTTTTCATTAACTTCCTTAAAGTAACTAACCTAGATTAGTTTCTAGGTTAAAAATTAACATTTCCGCCACCGAGTTTGATTTCATAGGCACTAGCTATTCCTTGATGATTTTTTATATCTTTATTTCCCATAGCCGCTTTTACACTACTAGTTGCGAAGAATGATTTGCAAACACCTTTATCAAAGTCCGGAGAAGCAAAAATTTTAATAGTGCTTCCACTTGATTCTGCATTAATTGTTACACAATTTAAATCTTTAATATACAAATAAGCTGTTGAAGTGTTTGATGTGTGTGGTTGCATTACTACATTTGTCATATCTTGTATATTGGTAGCAAAACTTCCTTTAGCTGTGTAATAAGAAGCTATATCACCAAGAAGTGTTGAGAAATTACTAACACCTTTTGTAATTTCAGCATCATCTCTCGTAGCATTTAGTTTAGGTATCGCGACTGCTGCTAAGATACCTAGAATAACTATTACGAAGATTAGTTCTATCATTGTAAAAGCTTTTTTCATCTTTGTCCTTTAAAATTTAAAAAAAGCTAAGCTTGGATTTTACCAAACTTAGCTTTGTAATATTCATCAAATAAAGTGAAATTAGAAAGAAATATTTCCGCCACCTAGTTCGATTTTGTATGGGTTTGCACTATCATAAGTTGATAATTTTTTATTACCTAGAATAGCAGCTATACTACTAACTTTATCAAATGAATCACATATAGGTTCTGGTTTAGCTCCTAAATCTGAACCTTTTTCTATACTTAAAGTACTTCCAGATGCTTTAATTACAGCACATTTTTTACCTTTTATTTCAAAATTTCCACCTGAAGCTAACGCAACATTTGTCATTGTTGCTAAATCTGTTGCAAATGAACCTTTAGCTGTATAATAAGAAGTAATGTCGCTAATAATTGTTGAGAAATTGCTAGCTGCTTTAGCTATCTCTGCGTCATCTCTTGTAGCATTTAGTTTTGGAATTGCAACTGCTGCTAAAATTCCTAAAATTACGATTACGAAAATCAACTCAATCATTGTAAAGCCCTTTTTCATGGCTATCTCCTTAAAAAATAATTTCACTTTATTTACACAAATGTGAAATTAAAATCTATTAGATATATGAAAAATTCCATTGCAAAATCTAGCTAAATTAGACTTAGTTAAAATATTGATAAATAAAAATATTTATTAATTTCGTAAAATAAAATCAAGATTTATAGACAATAAAAGAATTTAAATAGTATTTATTTAAATTCTTTTTAATAATCTTTGGTAAAACTATGTTTTTATCAAAGATTTTATAAAATAAAAAATCTCATTTATAAGCTTTAAGGACTAATATGAAAGATTATTCGCATACTTTATTTGATGTTTTAAGCGAGAGTGATTATGCTAAAAAATTAGCTAAATTTGATGATTTTTACGATGATTTTTTAAGCAATAACCTAGCTTATAATGAATACGAGCCTTTAGTTTTAGAAGAGCCAAGTTATGCAAAAAGCCTTGAGATTATTCACCCAACAAGGATTAAAAGACCAAAAGAACTAAGTTCTGATAATGCTTTAGCAAAGACCTTACACCAAATAGCTCATATTGAGTATTCAGCAATTGACCTTGCATTAGATGCTGCTTATAGATTTTATCATACCGGCGGGCTTTTGTTTGCGAGTGATTTTTTAGAAATAGCTAAAGAAGAATGCTTACACTTTAGTCTATTAAACGACGCTTTAAATGAGCTAGGATATAAATACGGAGATTTTGGGGTGCATACTAATTTATTTGACGCTATGAGAGCTACTAATTCTAGTTTTAAGGTTAGAATGGGGGTTGTGCATAGGCATTTAGAAGCTTGTGGGCTTGATGCTAATCCTTTTGTGGTTAAAAAAATAAGCAGCACAAAACACCAAATAAAATCAAAATTATTAGAAGTTTTAAAAATCATCTTGCACGATGAAATAAGCCATGTAAATAAAGGCGATAGATGGTATAAAAACGCAGGTGGGACAAATGAGAATTTTTGTGATTTACTCTTAGAATACAAACACCTAATAAGACCTATTAAAAATATGAATGAAAATGCTAGAATTATGGCTGGATATACCCAAGATGAATTAGATGAAATAAAAAAGAATTTTAATTAATATGCTAGAGAAAATATCAAATCAAATATCAATTTTAAAAGACTTAGAACTAATTTATAATAATACTAAAATTAATTTTGCAAAAGGCTTTGAATTCGCCTTAGATTACGATGAATTATTAGCAAAATTAAATGATTATAATTTAGAAGAATTAGAGCAAATCTCAATTAATTTAGAATATTTGCAAAAAAATTATATAAATGAAATATTGTTTTTAGAAAATGCACTTAAGGATAAATAATGTTAATTTATGGATTAGATTATATAAAAAATCAATTTACAGCTTTAGAATTTGAATTAGGACTTAGTGTAAATAATGTAAGTTGTGTAAAATTTAGCGAAGAAATATTATCAAAGCCAAATATTAAAAGAGCTATATTTTGCGATACTTTAAGTGAAGTTTTGCAATCAAATGCAGCACTTTGTGAATACATTATCCCAAATGCTAAAATCTTAAAAGACAGCGTATTTTTAGCAGAAAAATATTTATTTGATAGCAAGATTTTATCTTTTATAAAAGATACTAGCGATATTGAAAAAGCCGCTTTAATAGGCGTTGATGCGGTGCTTTTTTGCTATTTTAAAGACTGCAAGGATTATTATATTTAATCTAGGAATTTCCTAGATTAATTAGCAAAAATTCTAATCCCGACATCAATTACTACAAGTATTATTAATATACTTAATAAAGTAATTAATGCTGCGTTAGACTTAGGTTTTATCTCGCTTTTAGCTTTTTCAATTTTCTTTAATTTATCATTTAATTGATATTCAAATTTATTTTGCTCTTCGCTTAATTTTTTAATTTGTTCTTTTAACTCTTGATTTCTAGTTTTAAGCAAACTTGAAAGCTCGTTTTCTAATTCGTTGATAGTATTTGCATCAACTTTTATTAATTCTTTACTTGTTTTATCCATTTTAATCTCCTTTAATGTTTTTATTAAATTCTAAACAATGAAAATTATCGCTAAAGCCAAAAAATAGATATTTAATGGCATTTGCGTATTTAATATCGCTAAATTCATCTACTCCAAATTCCATCAAAGCTCTTGATTGTTTTTTAAAGCTATGTTTTAGATTAAGTTTATCAAAATAAAAGCACAATTCATCATAATTTACATTCCAAGTAATATCACAATTTGCAAATAATTCTTTTAAATTAGCGTTAAATGGGTCAATTAATTGATGATTTTTAAATATTCTTAAACTAAACTCATCATTTAAATATGTAGAAAAATAATCAAATGTTAAAAAATAAAATTCCTTACACTTCTTATCTAAAGCACTTAAAAAATCATATATCATAGGAGAAAATTCCAAGCGTTTTTCAAGTTTATCTTGTAAATATTCATAACTATTTTTATGCTCTTTAAAGATTATTTTGCCATTTTCAACGAAGCCAAATTTATGATTATCATAAAGCTCACAAGCAAAAGCGTCAAATAATTCATTTGCGATAAAAAAGGCATTATTACTACTAAAATCATCAAAATAATAATGTTTAAATTCCACATTCAAATTCTTTTTTTGTAAAGCCCTTAGATTGTCGTGTGGCTCTATGATTTTTACATTAATTTGCTTATAAATTTCAGGGCGTTTATCTTTTAAATATGTTAAAAAATCTTTTAATAAATACCCTTCATTTGCACCGATTTCTACTATATCAATAGGTAGTTTTAAAATCTTTTCATCAACTAAAAAAATAAATCTTTTAGCACACAAAAAGCCAAAAAGCTCTCCAACGCTAACAGCTGTATAAAAATCCCCATCTTTACCAACTTTTACACCTTTTTTATAATACTCTTTACTCCAAGTATCAAAATATTTGCTAAAAATCAATTAAAAGCCTTTGCGTTGAATTTATTTACAAAATCAAGTGGATCAACACTAACGCCTTTTATAGCAATTCCAAAATGAAGATGAGGCCCACTAACCCTGCCCGTATCTCCACTAAGCCCTATAATATCTGATTGTTTTACAAAATCACCAACTTTTACATTAATCTTGCTTAAATGATAATATTGCGAATAAACGCCGTATCCATGGTCAATCACAACGCTACCACCTGAATAATATCTATCTTTTGCAATAACTACTACTCCATCATTACTAGCTGGAACGCTAACTCCAATTGCTGCTCTAAAATCAGTGCCTGAATGATAACTCTTAAGAGTGTTTTCAAACACCCTAGCACTTCCAAAAGGGCTTGTAATAACGCTATCTAAAGGGATTATGAAAGGCTTATTAATATATACTTTTTCGGTGCTTTTTGCATAGATTTTCACTGCTTCATCGTATTCTTTAGCAATTCTTTCTTGAAGCTTTTTGTTTGGCTTAATAATTGATGGCTTTGCAAGTTTAATTTGCTCTTTTTTATATTCTCCTTCAAGCACTTTAAGGCTATATTCTTGATTGTCTAAAGTAATATTTAAAGTTTTACCACTAGAGCGATAATTTGGGGCTAAAATTAATAAGGTTTTATTATTTATCGGATATTTTGTGTAAGTGATTTCACTTTTACTAATTATTGGATTTTGAATGCTAATATCAACTTTGCCATTTATTAGATTATTTGATAGCAAAAATGTTGTAAAAAATGAGATAAAAAATAATTTTTTCATAAAATTCCTTAGTAATTTAATATAGAAAAGATTAGCAAAATAGCATAAATATTGAGTTTTTGCCACTTTTTGATTATCATTATCTTATATATTTTATTTTATTTTAAGTTTTAGGGACTACAATCATTTTTGAAAACGAAAGGATTTTTAATGGATAAAGCTAAGGTTTTAAGTGAAGTTTTAGAATACATTACAATCACTCATCACACAAGTGGTAGATTAAGACTTGATATATCTAGCAAGATAAGAGAATTAAAAGACTTAGAAAGCTACAACATTGATGAAGTTTTTAATCTAAAAGGGATTAATGAAGTTAAAGTTAATAAAATCTTAGGCAAGGTTACTATTTTATATGATGATAAAATCATATCAAAACAAAGCCTTGATAATTTAATCAATGCAAAAAACATTGATGAGATTAACCTAGCTTTAAAGGAGCTTAACATTGCTTGAGCTAAGATTTGAAAACCAAGAGTTTTTGCAAGAACTAGAAAACAGCGATATAAGAAGAGCTTTTGAGCTAGATTTAACTAGCATAAAATTATATGAGTATTATGCTAATTGCTTTAATGATGGTATTTTAAAAGATATTTTAAATGCAAAAAAGCAATTAAATCAATTATTAATTAGCGATAATAATGCTTTATTAGTTGAGTGCAGTTTAAATGATGCTTATTTGCTACTTTTAGCAAAAGAATTTGAAATCGTTCAAGCTTATAAAATAGCGGCTAATGTTTGCAAAGATGAAAAGCTAAAAGACCTTATTTTTAGACTTTGGGCTAGTTCGGTTAATGAGTATCAGGTGGCTTTAAGAAAAAGCCTTGCGACTAATGAATTTAATGTAGATTCTTTAGTTAGTAATTTTTTAAAAGATATTTTAAAATAAAGGAAGATTATCATGCCAATTCCATTCATATTAGGTGCAGCATTAGGCGTAGCTGCAGTAACAATTTATAATAAAAAAGATAGTATTAAAAAAAGTATAAGTGAGTTTAATTCTCAAGATTTTGCAAAAAGTGCAGGAAAAATGACAGAAAATGCAATTTTAAAAATCTCAAAACTTAAACCTTGTTGCAAATGCGAGAAAGAAGTAGCTAAAAAAAGCTCTAAGAAGTAAAAATTATGCTTACATCAAATAGAGTTCCGAGTGATCATTTATTAAGCTCTAGTCTTAATAATTTTTTTACAACTCAAGATTTAAAAGCAAGTTTAAAGGTAGGAGTTACTAGCTATTTTGCAATTAAAACAAGCAATGATATAGCTAGGAAAGATTATAAAAACGCAATAGTTTCTGGAATTAGTGGAATTTTAATTAATCAATTTTTAGGAGAAAATAAAATGACAAATAATAATAATCCATATTTAAACAATAATCAAAATTATAATGTTAATCAAGGATATAATAATCAAAATTATTCTTATAATCCATATTTAAATAATGCTTCAAACAATAATTTAAATAATACAGCAAACAACAATCAAAATACAGGCTTTTTAAGTTCGCTAACAACTCAAGGAACAGGGCTTTTTGGCTCTCCTTTAGTAAAAGGAATTTTAATTGGTGCTGCGGTTACTTATTTATTAAGCAATAAAGATGCAAAAGATACTTTAGCAAAAGGTGTTGCAAAAATTCAAAGTTTTGCTAGTGCTGCTATTGAAGAATTTAAAGAGCAAGTAGAAGATGCAAAAGCTTCAATGCAAGAATAATTGTAAGGTTATTCATCACTCTAAAAATCGTCTTAGAATTAGGCTAAATACGCTTAATAATCTAAGCGATAATCATTTATTAGTAAGTGAGTTTAATCTTAATTTTTCTGGTGTTTTTGTAAGTGTTAATAATGCTTCAAAAAGCTTAGTTTTTACAAGTTCAAAAGAAATTGATAATAATTTAGCTCAAAAAATATTAGATTTTTTTAGCACTTATGAAATTAAGCAATTAAAAAAAGCAAAAGAAACTCCAAGTAAGGCTATGATTTATTCATCTATTTTAGCTTTAGCAAATAGCTATAAAACAAGCCCTATTTATGATGGTTTTGTTTCTAGTGCAACTGCATTGCCTTTATTAAAAGAAGGAACTTTAGAACTTATTGAAAATGGTTTAACTTCAAAAGTATTAGAAGCAGCAGCAGTAGGAGTTTCTTTATATAGAAAAGATTATAAGGCAGCAAATAGCACTAATTTAATGCTAAATATTGGCGAATATATTGAAGAAAGCGTAGTGGCAAAAAGTGATGATTTGATAAAAGAACTAGCAAAACCACAAATAACTCACGCTTGGGTAGAAGTTAATCAAGAGCTTGTTAAAAAAAGTGCGAAAGATTTGGTAGTAGGGGATATTGTAGTGGTATCTCAAGGAGATAATATAGCGGTTGATGGTTATATTGTTGATGGGATTGCTAGTATTAATCAAGTTTCTATGACAGGAGAAGCCCAAGCAGTTACTAAAAGTCGTGGAGATAGGGTTTTAAGTGGAACCGTGGTAGTTGAAGGTCGTATTAAAATATGGGCTGAAAGCGTTGGAGAAAATACATCAACGGCTAAGATTTTACATTATATGAAAGATTGCTTAGAAGAAAAATCAAAAATAGGGCAAAAAGCTTATAAATTAGCAGATAGTTTAGTGCCTGTTACTTTAGGACTTGCTGGACTTGCATATTTATATAAAGGAAGTGCAGCGATGGCTAGTGTGCTTCAGGCTGATTATTCTTGTGCTTTAAAACTAGCAACTCCTGTGGCATTTAAAAGTGCTATTTCTTATGCAGGAAGAAGACAGATATTGCTTAAAGGTAGCACTGCTTTAGAGAATTTAAGCTCGGTTGATACTTTTGTATTTGATAAAACAGGCACATTAACTTATGGGGACTTAAAAGTTGAAAGCGTTCATGTATTTAGTCCAAAATATGATGAAAAAACCTTACTAAATCTTAGTGCAAGTGCTGAAGAGCATTATTTTCACCCTGTTGCAGAAGCTATAGTAAAGGCTGCTAAAGAGCGTGGATTTTCTCATATTAATCACGGAGAAGTGGAGTTTATAGTAGCACACGGCGTTAAAACTAGCATTGATAATGAAGAAGTAATAATTGGTTCAAGGCATTTTTTAGAAGATGATGAAGGTGTTGATTTTTCTAGGGCTAATGCAAATATTAAAGAACTTTTAGATAAAGGCTTAACTCTTTTATATGTAGCAAAATCTAAAGAATTATTAGGCGTAATTGCTATGAAAGATGAAATTAGAAGCAATGCTAAAGAAGTCTTAGCAAAGCTTAAGCAAAACGGCGTAAAAGAATTAGTAATGCTAACAGGTGATATTGAAAGTAGGGCTTTAGAAGTTGCAAAAGAACTTGGAATTGATAAGGTTTATGCAGAGCTTTTACCACAAGATAAAGCAAATATTTTAGCTAGTTTAAAAGCTCAAGGCAAAAAAGTAGCCTTTATAGGCGATGGTATAAATGACGCTCCGTCGTTAGTTCAGGCTGATGTTGGAATTTCTATGCAAAAAGGTGCTGATTTAGCAAAAGCTAGTGCTGATATTGGATTACTAAGAGATGATTTTGCTTGTATTTTAGAAGCAAAAGTTATAGCTAATGAAACTATGAAAAAAATTGATAAAAACTTTAGCACAACGGTATGGGTTAATTCATTCATATTAGGTGCTGCAACACTTGGTTTATTAAGCCCAGCAGCTACTGCATTTGCTCATAATGGCACAACTATTGGCTTATTGGCTAATGCTATAAAACATAAGCAATTATTTTAAATTATATTAGGAATTTGATTTTAAATTCCTAATTTTTCTTTTTAATTATTCTTTAAAATTTAAATCTTTTAATTTTTATAAAACATTAAAATAATTATGTGTAAAATTGGCATTTTAAAGGAGTTAAAATGAAAAACAAATATGTTTGGATTGTTGTAGCGATTTGCTTTTTGCTTTTTGCGAATGTTGTTGGATTTTTGGATTTAGCCATAGTTTTAGCGGCTATATTTTTAGGTGTTAGACTTGGTGGAATTGCCATTGGCTATACTGGTGGGATTGGAGTTATTTTATTAGGTATTTTGTGTGGTATAAAACCAGGCGAAATTCCAACTTCGGTAATTTTAATCATTATGTCAGTAATTGCAGCAATTTCGGCTATGCAATTAGCAGGCGGGCTTGATTATTTGGTGCATATTGCTGAAAAAATACTTAGGAAAAATCCTAAAAAAATCAATTATTTAGCTCCTAGTATTACTTATTTTTTAACTATTTTAGCAGGGACAGGGCATACTGCGTTTTCTATGATACCAGTAATTGTTGAGGTTGCAAAAGAGCAAAATATTAAGCCAAAAGCTCCACTTAGCCTTGCAGTTGTATCAAGTCAAATAGCAATTACTGCAAGTCCTGTTAGTGCAGCTGTTGTTTATCTTAGTGGTGTGCTTGAGCCTTTTGGGTATTCTTATTTAACATTATTAAGCATTTGGATAGGTAGCACTTATTTAGCTTGTATGCTTAGTGCGTTTTTGGTAACTAAGTTTTCAAATCTTGATTTAAGTTCTGATGAGTATTATCAAGAATTACTTAAAAAAGGTGAAATAGTAAAAAAACAAAGTACTCAAAAAGAGATTATTAAAGGTGCTAAGACTAGCGTTGTGATTTTTGTTATTGGCGTTTTAGCTGTTGTTTGTTATGCGACTTATATTTCAGGCTTAAAAGCTGATGAGATAATTATTCCAAGAGATAGTGCTATTATGTGTGTAATGCTTAGCATTGCTACTTTTATTGTATTAAGCACTAAAATCAATACTTCAAAAATCATTGAAACAAGTGTATTTAAGAGCGGTATGAATGCTTGTGTTTGTGTTTTAGGTGTTGCGTGGCTAGGAGATACTTATGTAAGCGCTCATAGTAATGAAATAAAAGAATTTGCTAAAGGCTTAGTAGAACAATATCAATTCTTATTAGCTTTTGCCTTTTTCTTTGCTAGTATGCTTTTATATTCTCAAGCAGCAACTGCTAAAGCAATAGTTCCATCAGTAATTGTTGCACTTGCATTAAATGAAAACCCAGAAAACGCAAAAATAATCATCGCTTCTTTTGCAGCAGTTTCAGCACTCTTTGTGTTACCAACTTACCCAACATTACTTGGTGCGGTTGGAATGGATGATACAAAAACTACTAGGATAGGAAAGTATGTATTTAACCATTCTTTCTTTATTCCAGGCGTTTTAATGATTGCTTTAAGCGTTGCTTTAGGATTTTTATTTGTAAAATTTATTTAAAAAAAACTTGAAATTATCATTATTTTTTGTATAAAATGTATCCTTTTTCAAAAAAGGATACATTATGAAACGACTTACTTGGAGTAATAGACTTACATATATTTTAACCGTTGCAGGTGCTACTATTGGATTTGGAGCTACTTGGAGATTTCCTTATATGGTAGGAGAAAATGGTGGTGGTGCTTATGTTTTATTATTTATAATAGCTATGTTTTTAGTCGGTGTTCCTATTATCTTAGTAGAAAATATAATAGGCAGAAGAATGCATAAAAATAGCGTTGATTGTTTTAGTAAAAAATGGCAATTTGTTGGGTATTTAGGGCTATTTGGAAGCTATGCAATTATGGCTTATTATATGGTTTTAGGTGCTTGGGTAATTAGCTATATTGTTAATATTATTATGTCTATGTTTAATTTAGGCGGGCTTGATTTAACTTCAGTAATTACAGCAGAGCAAACTAGCTTACATTATCAAAAAAATATAGAAAATGACCCTTTAATGATAGGAATTTATACATTTATTTTTGTATTTATTAATTGGATTATTTTAAGGCGTGGAGTTATTGATGGAATTGAGCGTTCTGTTAAGTATCTAATGCCGCTTTTGTTTTTATGTCTTATTGCTATGGTTATTAGAAATGTTACTTTAGATGGGGCAATTGAAGGGATTAAGTTTTATTTATATCCTGATTTTAGCAAGATTACACCTAGTATATTTTTATATGTTATAGGACAAGTATTTTTTGCTTTATCGCTTGGATTTGGGGTTATGATTACATTATCAAGTTATCTTGATAAAGGCGAGGATTTATTAAAAACAGCAATTATTACAGGTATTGTAAATACTCTTGTAGCGGTTTTAGCAGGATTTATGATATTTCCTTCTTTATTTTCTTTTGGATTAAGTCCTGATGCTGGTCCATCATTAGTATTTAAAACCTTACCAATAGTGTTTTCTCATATGCATTTTGGGGATTTCTTTGCTATAGTGTTTTTTGTTTTATTATTAACAGCTGCACTTACTACGAGTTTGCCTATTTATCAAGTAATTATTTCTGTATTAGAAGAAAAATTTAAAATCTCAAAAAATACAGCGATTAATTTAGTTTTAGGTGGAATTTTTATATTAGGAAATACTCCTGCTTTATTAAGTTATGGAGTGCTTGATAATGTTTTAATTTATGGAAGAAATATTTTTGATACATTTGATTTTATTAGTGGAAATATTTTATTTGTAATTACAGCTTTACTTTGTGTAATTTATGTTGCTTTTGTTTTAGGTAAAGATGAAGCTTTAAGAGAAATTAGCAATAATTATGAACTTAAAAATCCACTTTATAAAGCTTGGTTTTATTATATAAAATATTTTATTCCTATTGTAATTATTGTAATTTTTATAAGTGGTTTTGAGAATTTAAAATCATATATTTTGGGATTTTTTAATTAAATATTTTACGATTTAGCATTAGCTAAATCGTAAGTATAAATTATTTTTTGTTTTCTACTTTTTCTTTTTTGTTGTGTTTTGATTTTTTAGCTTCTTTACTTTTTTTATTTTTCTTAGCTTCTTTTTTTGCCTTTTTAATTTCTTCTTTTGTTTGTTTTACTTCTTCTTTAACTACTTCTTTTTTTTCTTCTACTTTATCGCTAACTTGTTTTACCACTTCTTCTTTAGCTTTTGCTTCTTCTACTACCTTTTGCTCACTTTTTTCTAATATTTTTTCAGCTTTTGCGCCATTGATACATTCAGCACTTTTGCAATCTAAAACATCAACTGCAGGAATTTCAGCAGCACATAAATTAAGGCCTATAAAGGCAACTAATGACAAACATACTTTTTTCATTTTTATCTCCTTTTAAAAAAGTCGCGAAATTGTAGGAGCGAATTATTAAAAATGGTTAATAAGAATAAATTATTTTTATCAACATTAATTCTAATTGATAATAATGAAAAAAATAATAAGTATCATTTAGATTTTATTTATTTATAACTCATACAATAATGAGTAAAATTATTATAAAGGTTATCTTGTGAAAAAAATATTTTTGCTTATTTTTGCTATTTGTATATCTTTAATAGCTAGAGATGATGTTGATTATTTCAAGGAAAAAGATTTAATTATAGAAAAGCTAAATAAAGGTTTAGAAGCCTATAAAAAAGGTGATGCAAAAACTGCAAGACAACTTGCAAGTGAAGCTTATTTTCAACATTTTGAAAATATGGAAGGTCCTATTGGAAGAAATATTGGTAGAAAAGGCTATTTGATGGAGAGAAAATTTACCAATCTTCGTGGTTATTATGGGCGTGGAGAAAATATAGGCAAAATTGAAGCTTTAATAGATGGTTTGATATTTGATTTAGAAGAAGTAACGCCAGTTATACAAAATGGCTTTAAAATAGTTGCAGTAGCGTCTGATCCAAATTATGATAAAGCAAAAGCTGAAATGAATGCAAGAGAGAATTTGTTGAAAACTTGCATTGAAGGTGAGATGATGTTTGGAGCAGATGAAAATAGTGCAAAAACTAAATGTGAAGAACAAAAAGCAGCAGAATTAGCCCATCTTAGCAAAGAAGCAAGTGGAGAAATCACAAAACCAACTATGCAAAAAGAAGTTTATGATAGTTTAGAAGACCTTCAAGCAGCAGCTGCGATTGATCCAAAATTACAATATGTATATGATTTATTAAGTGAGAAATTTGACGAAGCTATTCAATACAATAAGCAAGGAGAATTTACAAAAGCAGCTGATACAATTGGCGTTGCAAGAGAAGAAATATATATAAATACAAATATTGAAATTCTAATAAATGCAACAAAAAATCTTAATATGAGAAGCAAGTTAAGAAGTTTTGGCAGTGATATTCGCGAAGGAAAAGTAACTGAAAGCGATATGAGAGCTAGAAGTGAAGAGATATTAGATTCTATATTTGATGTAATGACTAAAATAGATGCTAGTAATTTAGATAAATTAAAATTAGTTGGATATGTTGATGAGACTAAGAATGTAGATTATACTCAAGTTGCAACTGATATTAAAATAGCTTTAAATAAAATAGTTCAAGACTATGAAACAATGGGAGAAAAAGCAAGTATTGATGCTCTTCAAAATATATATTTAGATATTTTTGAAGCAAAAGGAATGGAGAGTAAAATTGGTGCTGTTAATTCAAATATAAAGCTTGAAATAGAAGCAAAATTTACTAAAGGAACAGCACTAATTAAAAGTAAGGCTTCTAAAGATGAGTTAATTGCTAATTTTGATGAGTTAAATAAATTAATTGAAAGTCAGTTAGATAAAATCAATGATACAAGTGTTTGGTTTTTATTTATATCATCACTTACTATTATTTTAAGAGAAGGTTTAGAAGCTTTAATAATAGTAGTTGCAATAATTTCATATATTATTCAAAGCGGTAATAAAGACAGATTAAATATAGCTTATTCAGCACTTGGTAGTGGTGTTGTTTTATCATTTATCACTGCTTTTATAGTTTCATATTTTATTAAAAATTCAGGACAAAGTAGAGAGCTAATAGAAGGTGTAACAATGCTAATTGCTGTTGTTTTATTATTTTATGTTGGCTTTTGGCTACTTAGTAATGCAAGAAATAAAAAATATGCAAGTAATTTAAAAGAGCAAGCAAGACTAGCTATTACAAATGGTAGTGCTAAAACATTATGGTGGACCGTGTTTTTAGCAGTATTTAGAGAAGGTGCTGAAACAATATTGTTCTATCAAGCATTATTGATTGATTCTGGTTCTGGTGCTGGACTTAGTGCTGTTTTAGGTGGTTTAGCTCTTGGTATTGTTATATTAGTAGTTTTATATTTCTTACTTAAAGCTGGTGCAATTAGAATTCCTATAAAACAATTTTTCTTAATAACCTCAATTATTATTTTTTATATGTGTTTTGCTTTTACAGGCAAAGGGATTATGGAACTTGTTGAGGGCAAGGTCTTAACTCCACATCTCATACCAATGCAATTTGAAAGCATTACTTGGTTAGGATTATATCCTTATTATGAGAGCTTAATTTTACAGGCAATAATCCTCGTCCTATTAATAGGAGGAGTTGTTTATATGCAAATCAAATCAAAGGAGAAACAATGAAAAAATCATTGCTTAGTTTAGTAGCAGGTGCTTTTTTAGCGTCTTCAGTGTTTGCAGGAGAAGTTGAAATTCCTACAATTGATGGTGCAGAAAGCTATAAATTACACGGAATGGAAATAGCAGCTGTGTATCTTCAACCAATTGAAATGGAGCCAAGAGGTATTGATTTAGCAGCGTCTTTAGCTGATATTCACTTAGAAGCTGACATTCACGCTCTTAAAGAAAATCCAAATGGTTTTCCTGAAGGTTTTTGGATGCCATATCTTACAATTGGCTATAAATTAACTAACCTTGATAATGGTAAAACAAAAGTTGGAAAACTTATGCCAATGGTAGCTGATGATGGTCCTCACTATGGTGCAAATATTAAAATGGATACAGGAATTGGTAATTATGAATTAGAATTTGTAATTGATAATCCTGAAAAACAAGGTTTTGGTCGCCACGTAGATAAAGAAACAGGTGTTGGCGAGTGGTTTGATACATTTAATGTTAAATACAAATTCAAATACACAGGAACACCTGATAAATAAAACTTAAAATATAGAAAGCTTAGGCTTTCTATAAAAAATATACAAAAATAAGGACAATAATGAGTATATATTTTGTGCATATATTTTTAGAGTGCTTTTTAGTTAGTTTTTTTACAGCTTTTTATGCTAAAAATTCATCATTAAAATTAAATATTATTTTTACTTTAGTTGGTTTTATTTTTGGATATATTTTATTTTATATATTCCACTATGAAAAAGTAGATAGAATAGGGGTATTAACAGCTAATATAATTTTATTAGTTACTTTATTTTTTAGCTTAATTAAATTAGTAATTTTTAAAAATAATTCTTTATTTGCTTATATATTAAGCTTTTTTATATCTTTAGCAGCTTCTTTAAAATACTTTTTATTATCAGTTGCTTATCCTATATTTTCATCAAGCTTATTAGATACTCAAGGGATTTTAAATTTTGGCTTTATTTTATTAGCTATTTTTATTTGTATTATTTTTTATATTAATTTTCTTTTTGCTAATTCAAATTCATTTTCAAAATCAAGAATTTGTATTTATGTAATTTTTGCAATTATGTTTTTAAATACTGCTTTTGCTGAGATTATGTATTATCTAATTAGAATTGGAGTTAGTGATAGCTCTATTTTGCTTAGTTATATTACTAAGAGTAGATATTATGCCGAGTTTTATTATTATATTTGCTTGATTTTAGGTATTATTTATGTTGGCACTTGCTTAAAAAATAGACCAAAATATAGAGAAAAAGCTTGTGATTTTGACATAGAATATAGAAAAAATATCGCAAAAACTTTTAGTATAAATTCTCATTTTACTATTCATTTTATATTAAGTATTAGTGCTGCTTTAGTTATGTTATTTTATGATTTAGTAGATTCTAAACCTATTCAAGTTGATGAGCCAAAAATCATTACTCCTAAAAATAAAGATTATTTTGAATTTGATGCTAAAGATATTCAAGATGGTAAATTATATCGCTATGCTTATATTTCTAGCTCTGGTAAGGAAATTAGATTTTTTATAATTAATCGCCACGCAGGTAAGCAAACTCCTGTAGTAGTATTTGATGCTTGTAGTATTTGTGGGGATAATGGCTATGTTATGAAAAATAATGAATTATTATGTGTAGCTTGTAATGTTAGGATATTTTTACCTAGCGTAGGTAAAGAAGGTGGTTGCAATCCAATTCCTTTAAAATTTGAAGTTATTAACGATAAGATAATTGTGAAAGTAAAAGATGTATTAGGTGGGGAAAACTATTTTAGTAAAGTAGTTGAAATGCAAGTTCAAGACCCAGTAAATAAAGAAAAATTTCTAAACACAAAAGCTAAGAAAACCTATATTTATAATGGTATTAGTTATTATTTTAATTCTGATGAAAGTTATCAAGAATTTAAAAAAGATCCATCAAAATTTGTAAGCTCAAGTGATAAAGCTTTATTTTTGATTGAAAGAAGAAGTTAGGAGTAAAAATGTTTTTAAGAATAGTAAAAAAATCAATTTTAGGCAATCCTATTCAAAAATTATTAAGTTTTGCGACTATTTTTTTAGCTTGTTTGCTCCTTGCTTGTATGCTTAATATAACTCTTGGAGTTGGCAATCAGCTAGGAAAAGAGCTAAGAAATTATGGAGCAAATATTAGTGTTTTACCACAAGGCTCATCTTATAGTATTGAAGTTGGTAATAAAAGCTTTAAATTACAAAGCGAAAGTAAATTCCTAAATCTTGATGATTTGAGAAAAATTAAAGATATTTTCTGGTCAAATAATATAACAGCAATAGCTCCATTTAAACAACGCCAAGTAGAATTTCAAGGCAAAAAAATTAGTATCTTAGGCACATATTTTAATAAAGAATTAGTCATAGAACAAGATAAATTTGGTAATAAAACCGTGGTATTTGATACTGGATTTTTATCTCTTTTGCCTTTTTTAAAGACTGATTTAAACTTTGTAAATGATAATAGTTTAGAAAATGAAGTAAATATAAGTGAAAAATTAGCAAATTCTTTAAATCTTAAAGCTAACGATACTTTTAAAGTGCTTATAAATGATAAAGAAGTAGAGTTAAAAGTAGTTGGCATTGTGAGTAATTTGGGTGATTATGAAGATAAAATTTTAATTAATATAGATAGATTAAATGATATTTTAAATGAGCCAAATACTTATGAAAGAGCAGAAGTATCAGCTCTAACAATTCCAGAAAATGACATAGCTCATAGGGCAAGATATGATATAAAGAGTTTAAATCAAGTAGAATTTGATAATTGGTATTGCACGGCTTTTGTAAGCTCTATTGCATATCAAATTGAAGAAAATTATAAAGGAGCAAGTGCAAAAGCTGTTAGTAAAGTAGCAGATGCTGAAAGCTCTATCGTTAAAAAAATTCAAGGTCTAATGGGAATTATTTTTATCATATCTTTAATCGTTGCAAGTATTGCAGAAGCGTCTTTAATAAATAGCGATGTTTATAGAAGAAAAAAAGAAATAGGTTTGTTTAAAGCATTAGGCGCTAGTAATTTACAAGTTTATTTGGTTTTTGCAATTGATTATTTGTTTGTTAGTTTAATTGCTAGTATTTTTGGTGCTGTGTTTGGATTTTTTGTAAGTGATATTATATCTTATAGTATTTTTTCTCATAGTATTGAATATAACTTCATAATTATATTTATTTGTATGTTTTTTGCTAGTTTGGTGGCTTTACTTGGCTCATTAATAGCTACTAAGAATTTTGTAAATCTTGAAATAGTTGAGGTGTTATATGAGCGTAAATAACTTTTTTTTCACACAAGTTAAAAAGAGTATAGTTTTTTCAAAGCAAAGATTAATAATAGTTTTAATATCAATTTTTATAGGAACTTGCGTTACTAATGCTTTTTTAAACATATATTTTGATATTGACAATAAAATGAGCAAAGAACTTAAAAGTTATGGAGCTAATATGCTAATTAGTTCTAAAAGTGATGATTATTTAGATATTAAAGAAGCTAATTTAATTAAATCAAAAATTAGTAAAGACAAATTATTAGCTTATTCTCCTTATTTATACTTTAGCCCTGTTTTTTCTACAAGGCAATTAATAGTAGCTGGGGTTGATTTTGATGAATTTAAAAAAATCAATAAGTTTTTATTAGTTAAAAAAGGTAGCCTAAGTCAAAGCGAATATTTAAAAGATAATAGTATTTATTTAGGTATAGACTTAGCAAATACTCTAAAAAAAGACATAAATCAAAAACTACCTTTAACAATAGTAAAAAATGGAATTCCTTATGAGAAAACTTATATTATAAAAGGGATTTTTTCTACTGGAGATGAGATTGATGCTATGGCTTTTATCAATTTAAATTCTGCTAAAGATTTATCAGGTATTAATGATAAATATTCTTATGTATCTTTAATAGTTGATGATGATTTTGAAAATCTATCAGAGCTTAGCAAAATAGCAGTAAGCAATAATGCAGAATTAAAACCAATTTTAAGTGTTAGTTTAAAAGAAGGAGCAATTTTAGAAAAAATAAAAGGTCTTATGTTTTTGATTTCTATTGTTATTTTAATAATTAGCTCAACAAGTGTTAATACAACTCTTAGTTCAATTATTTTTTCAAGAAAAAAAGAAATAGCCTTGCATTTAGCTCTTGGGGCTAGTTTTAAAGATATAGCAAAATTATTTGCTTATGAAGTATTTATTTTAGCTGTTGTTTCATCTTTATTAGGCACTATTGGTGGGTATTTTTTAGCACAGATTTTAGGCAATATTATTTTTAATGCTAGTATAGATTTTAGATTAAGTGCTTTTGTGCTTTCAATTTTTATATCGTTATTTTTTGCATCATTTGCTGCGTATTTTCCGATAAAAAAAGCATTGCAAATAGATATAGTAGGTAATTTAAGAGGAGAATAAATGAGTATTATTAAGGTTAGTAATTTACATAAAAGATTTGATAAAGCCCATGTTTTAAAAGGTCTTAATTTTGAATTAAATCAAGGTCGTTGGCTTAGTATCGTAGGTAAGAGTGGTAGTGGCAAAACTACGCTTTTAAATATTTTATCATTGCTTGATAATGCAAGTGAAGGCGAATACTTTTTAGATGGTATTAATGTAACTCATTTAAGTGAAGCTGATAAACAAAGAATAAGAAGAGAAAAAATAGGGCTTATTTTTCAACAATTTCATTTAATACCTTATTTAAGCGTATTAGAAAATGTTATGTTAGCTCAATATTATCATTCAAGTATTGAAGAAAATGATGCTAAGAAAATCTTAGATAAAGTAGGATTGTTAGATAGATTAGAGCATTTACCTAGCGAATTAAGTGGTGGTCAGCAACAACGCCTTTGTATAGCTAGAAGTCTTATTAATAATCCAAATATTTTATTAGCTGATGAGCCTACTGGCAATCTTGATGAAGAAAATGGAGAAATAGTTTTAGATATATTCAAAAAATTAAGAAGCGAAGGCAAGACAATTATATTAATTACTCACAATCCTGACTTGGCTAAAAATGGAGATGAGATAATTACTATTAAAGATGGACTTATAGTGAATGAATAAAATTCTAATAGTTTTAATACTTTTGTTTTTTGTATCTTGCGAAGATAATAAGTTAGTATTAAATAAACAAGCTCCTAATATTCTTGCAAAAACTACAGCTTTAAATAAAATAGAGTTAAAAAGACAAGGTATAGAATTGATAGAATTTTGGCAAAATGGTTGTGCTGCTTGCCTTAAAGTAATGGCTGGATTAAATGAATTTGCGAATGAAAATAATATTAGTATCTATGCAATTAATTCTATTGATGATTTAAATACTATTAAAAAACACGAATTAGAACACCAATATTCAAATATGATTTTTTTAAAAGATGAAGAAGACATTAGCTGGAGTAGGTATGATATTTTTGCTGTTCCGACTTTATTTATTTTAAAAGATGGAGTTTATGTGGATAAAGTATTAGGTGATAGAAGTTTGGAATTTTTAACTAATAAGATTAAGGAATATTTATGAGATTTTTTCTAGCAATTTTCATATTTTTACTTTGTGCTTGTAAAGATGAAGCAATGTTAGCTTTAAATTCAAAAGAGCCAATACATTTAAGTTATAGTGCGAAAGAACAAGCATTAAAGGGATTAAATGAGCCTTTTATGTTGTTTTTTTACACAAAGGATTGCGGTGTATGTGCTAAACAAATTCCTATCTTAAATGAACTTAGTAAGGATTATAAAATTATTGCTGTATTAGGTGGTATGAGAGATTATGATATGGCAAAAGAAAGCTTAAAAGGTGTTACATTTGCTACTATTTATGAGAGTTTAGATGTTGAGTATTTAAGCAATGTAGTAGGTGGTGTTTGGGGTGTGCCTGCTATGTTTATTTACGATAAAGATGGAAAAATGGTTAAAAAATTTATATCGCTTACTCCAAAATCTGTCTTAGAAAATGAATTAAATATGTTGATTTAATATTAAAAACGCATAAGTAAAATCTAAAATATTTTTCATCTAAAAATAATTAAGAATTTCATTTGATACTTTAATATTCAAAAATTAGCAAAACTTTAATTAGTATTACAAAACTAAAAGGTTTAGAGTTTAAGTTACTCTTCCTTTTAGTATAAATTTTATTAATTGTTTTCTAAAATACTTTTAGCTAGGGCTTTTGCTTCTTTATAATCTACCTTTCCACTGCCTAATAATGGAATTTCTTTTATCAAAATATATTTACTAGGTTTATAAATTGCTAGTATTTCGCTTTGTTTTATTAAATCTACAAAATAATCAAATTTTTCTTCACTACATTCAATTAATAAAACTACCATCTCGCCTTTTTTATCATCTTCTAAAGAAGTAGAGCAGAGTTTTACTTCATCATTATTAATCACTTTAGCAACTTCGCTTTCAACAAGTCCTAAAGAAATCATCTCTCCACCAATTTTTGCAAACCTTGAATATCTATCTACAATGTATAAAAATCCATCTTCATCTAAATGTCCCTTATCCCCTGTGTTATACCATCTAATGCCATCTATTTCTTTTATAACTTCGGCAGTTTTTTCAGGATTATTTAAATATCCTTGCATTACTTGGTGTCCGCCTATTAAAATAAGCCCATCTTCGTTTGCTTTTAATTCTTCATAGCTTAGTGGATCAACTATTCTAATAGCAGTGCCAGGTAAAGGCATACCTACGCTTTTATCTTTATTTGCTCTATGTAGTTGCCAATATGTGCTATCAAATTTATTAGGTAAATTCACACTTGCAACAGGCGTTGTCTCGGTAGCTCCGTAACCTTCGTAAATATTTTTTTTGAACTTTAGCTCAAAAGCTGATTTAATCTCGGGCTTTAATTTTTCAGCACCTGCAACTACAATTCTAAGGCTATCAAACATAATTTCATCTATTTTTTTATTTCTTGCATATATTCCTAAAAATGTAGAAGTTGCACACATAATGCTAACATTATTTTTTACTATAGTTTTTGCGACGCCTAAAGCATCGGTAGGGTCAGCACAAGTTGCACTTTTTATCCCTTCTATTAAAGGCATAAAGGTAGTAACGGTTAGTCCAAATGCGTGAAATGGCGGTAAAGATGAGAGTATTACATCATCATCTTTTGCACAAATTATGCTAGAAATTGAAGCAATATTGCTTAAAATATTTTTATGGCTTAACATAACTCCTTTAGGCATTCCTTCGCTACCACTACTAAATAAAATTGCAGCTGTTTTTTCATTGTTTAAATTCTTAGTAAATAAGGCTTGTAATATAAAGCTAGGTAAGATACTTATTAAAAAGAGTTTAAAGATAATATCTAGCTTTTCTTTTTTTATTGCTTTTATTAAATCTTCTAAATAAATGATATTTACATTTTCTAATTCTAATTTAAAGCCTTTATTTTCTAGCTTTTCTAAGAATTTAGATGATGTATAAATATGCTTTATATTTGCACTTTCTTTTGCTTGATTGATTGCTTTTATTCCTGCGGTGTAATTTAGATTTACTATGGTTTTTCCAGCAAATAAACTAGCTAGATTTACAAGCGTTGAAGCAAATGAAGCAGGTAATAATATGCCTATATTTTCATCGTTAGGGATTTTTTTACTAAGCACTAGGCTTAATGCTAGGAGTTTTTTGTAGCTTATATCTCCTGCTAAAGGGTCGTTTATCGCTATATTTTGTGAGTATTTTTTAGCACTTATGATAAAGGCTTTTTCTATTGTTTTTAGATTATCGCTTTTAGTTTTTGTAGCTAAGAATGATAGTTCAAATACTTTAGCTTTTACTAATTCTTTACTTGAATGTATGCTAAGGGCTGTTCCGAATGCTATTGCTATTTCTCTTTTACCGATTTTTTTATTTCTTAGATTGTATTCTTCATCACTTCTTGAAAACGAACTACCCCAAAGCCCGTGGATATAAAAAGGAATTATAATCCCATCATCTTCGCTTAAATCCTTGCATGCTAATTCAAAACCACTTTTAAATTCATTTAAATGTCCGTGTCTTGAGAGAGTTCCTTCAGGGAAAATACAAACAATTTCGCCTTTTTTGATATAAGTTGCAATTAATTCTAAGGCTTCTTTACTTGCAGCAGAGCTTACAGGGATTACTCCAAAATGCTTTATAAACATTCTAATATACCATTTTTGATAGTATTTTCTCTCCATTACAAAATGCACTTTTTTAGGGATTGCCATTTGTATGATAGCCCAGTCAATAAAGGAAATATGATTGCCTAATAATAGCACTCCTTTATTTTGTGGGATATTTTCAAATCCTGCTACTAATAATCTATATTTTTGATAAAAAGCAAGGCTTACTATTATTCTTACTAAAGAAAAAGGCAGTTTTATTAATACATAAAAAGAGCCTAAAAAACTCACAACTACAATGAAATAAAACAAATATAAAACATCAATTTCTAAATAAGCAAAAAAAGTAGCAAGTATTACAAAACTTAGCATAAAAATATTTTGAATAAAATTATTTCCTGCTAAGACTATACCTAATTCATTTTCTTTAGCATTAAATTGTATTAAAGAATTAAGAGCGATTGTGAATATTGCCCCAGATATGCCAAATATAAAAAATACAAGTGCAAAGGCAAATAAATTATTAAGAAAGCTTATTAATAATGAGCTTAAAAATAATCCTAAAGCACCAAGCGGGATAAGCCCTAATTCAATGTAGTTTTTAGAAAATCTACCTGCAATTATTGAGCCTATAATAACGCCTATTGCACTAGCTGCCATTACGCCTTGCACATAAAAGGTATTTAATTCATTTAGATGAAACTTAGCAAATACAGGAAAAGATACTAAATATAATTGAGAAATAGCCCAAAAGAAGGCAATTCCTATTATACATAGCCAAATTACTTTATTTTGAAATATTAAGCTAAGGTTGTTTTTAAGCAAAACTCCTTTTAAATAATCGTTTTTATTGAATGCTAAATTAGAATTTTCGCTTTTAACCTGCGGTAATTTAGACGCTAAAATAAATTCTAAAACACTAAAAGCTACTAGCAATAAGCCTAATGGAGCTACTTGAGTTAATATATCCTTACTCGTGCTAAACTCGTTTAATAATAATTCAAAACCTAAAGAAAATACAAGCATTCCGCACAAAATAGCCACAATACTAACAGCATTTATAGCACCATTTCCCATAGCAAGTTGTTTGATACCAACTAGCTCTTTAATATAACCATATTTAGCAGGAGAATATAAGGCTGATTGAATACCCATAATAAGCGTCATTATAAAGGCTAGATAAAAATAACCATTGTAATAACTAAAACAAATGATTGATACTAAAAATATATTTGCTAAAGCAGTTATTTTCATAACTTTATTTTTAGGATATTTATCAGCTAAAAATCCTGATATTGAAAAGCTAAAAATATAAGGCAATAAAATTAAAGCATTAATAATTGCGGTTAAAAATAATTGCGTACTGCCATCATAAATCTTATAAACCGTGTTTTGAATGATGATTTTATGTCCTAAATCAACAAAAGCATTCAAAAACCCAACTAATAAAAATGCGATTATTCCATTGATTTTTAAAAAATCGTTTCTCATTTATAACCCCTAAGAAATAATTTATTTAACTATTTTTTTATTTTATTGTAAATTAGTTATAACGCTTTATAAGGTGGTTATAAATATGGTTGGTTTGATTATTAATTGTTTTGGAATTTGAAAAATAAATGTATTTATGAGTATTTTTAGTTTTATTGAACGCTTAAAATATTTATAGGTAATAAAAGCTTATAATGCTAAAAGTAATTTAGCTAGAATTGTTTAAAAACCTAAAACTAAACAATAATTAGTGATTTTAAAGTTATTACATTATTGATTTAGCTAAGGTATTAATTTAAGAATTTTAAATGTATGATTTAATTTCTTATTATTTATATTTTAAGTGATTTTTATACATAGTTAAGATAACTTATTTATTGTTTAAAAGGTTGTTTATATCTGATTTTTCAAGTCTATGTAGTAGCCATTCATCTTTTGTTTTAGCTCCTATTTTTTTATAAACTTCAAGGCTTGGGTAATTATCTTTAAGACAAACCCAATCAATTCTTTCATAATCATTTTGATTGGCTATTTTTGCAAGTTCTTTTATAAGTGCTTTTCCTATTCCTTTATTTCTATATTCAACATCAACAAATAAATCTTCTAAATAAATTCCACATTTTCCTAAAAATGTAGAGAAATTATTAAAATACAAAGCAAATCCAACAGGTTTCAAATCATAATAAGCTATTAAAACATAAGCTTTTTGTTGTATAAATAAGCTTTCTTTTAAAAGTTCTTTAGTAGCCACAACGCTACTTGATAAGTTTTCATAATCAGCTAATTTTTTAATAAATTCTAAGATTAAATCTAAATCTTTTTCTGAAGCTTTTTGTATTGTAATCATTCTATAAACGAAATTCTATAAACGGAGAAAAATCTCCGTAATATTAGCGTTTAAGTTCTTTAATTCTTGCAGCTTTACCACGTAATCTGCGTAGATAGAATAGTCTTGAGCGTCTTACTTTACCATGGCGAACTACCGTAATACTTTCTAGACTATCAGAATAAATTGGGAATATTCTTTCTACTCCAACACCATTTGCACCAATTTTGCGAACCATAAAAGTTTCACCTGTGCCTTGACCACGACGAGCTATACAAATACCTTCAAAATTTTGAACCCTTGACTTATCACCTTCTTTAATATGAATAGCAAGTTTTAATGTATCGCCAGCTCTAAAATCAGGAATATTTTTTCCTTCAATTTGTTTAGCTTCAAACTGCTCAATATATTTATTTCTCATAGTTTTTCCTTAAATTATTGTGCTTAGCAAGTAAATCCGGGCGGTGGAATTTGGTCTTGCAAAACGATAGATGATTTTTTAAAAGGCTAATATTAGCGTGATTACCCTTAACAAAACTTGAAATTGAATAAAATTTCTTAAAAATATTATTTTTTTTATATTCAAATATAAAAGGTTTAGTAAAAGATGGAGCTTCTAATAAATAATTTTCAAAACTTTCTTCTACTAAGCTTTCTTGTTTTATTACTCCATTTATATTTCTAGCAATTGCATCGCACATACAAAGAGCTCCTAATTCCCCGCCCGTTAGGACAAAATCACCTATGCTAAAAACTTCATTAGCATAATTTTCATACACTCTTTCATCAATACCTTCATATCTTCCGCATACAAAAGTAATTTCATTTTTTAAGGCAAGTCTTTTAGCATCAATTTGTTTAAAAGGTTTTCCTGTAGGGCTTAAAAATATAATATGAGAATTTTTATAATTTTCTAAACAATCAAATAAAGGTTGGCAAGCCATAAGCATACCTGCTCCGCCGCTGATTTTCGTATCATCTACTTTATTATGTTTGTTTGTAGAATAATTTCTAGGATTGTCAAAATGTAGTTTTATAAGCTCTTTTTCTCTTGCAATTTTTAAAATGCTTTCATTAAAATAATTTTCAATTAGATTTGGAAATAAACTTATAAAATTAAATTTCATTATGAATTTTCTAAAATACTTTCAGAATTATTTACCTTGATAATATCACTTACTGAAATTATAAAATTATTGTGAAAAGGTATATAAAAACTCTTAGATAAGCCTAAATTTACTAATTCATCGCTAGTTTTTATCTCTAATAAATCATTAGCTCCTGTTTCTAAAATATCAACAACGCTACCTAAAAACTCATCATCTTGATATACTTTTAACCCAATAATATCAAAATAAAAATATTCATCTTTTTTAAGCTTAATATTTTTTCTAGTATTTTCAATATTAGAGTAAAGTTCCATATTTACAAGTTCTTTAGCCTTATTTACATCTTCATATCCTACAAATTGCACTAAAGAATTTGAAAAATCAAAAGATTTAATTATGAATTTTTTACCATTTTTATCAAAAAATTCAGCTTTAGGTTTAAATTGTTCGTAAAAATCACTTTTATTATGAAATTTTAAAAAACCAAGTAATCCGTGAGTTTTACCAATTTTAGCAACATAAACTAGATTATTCATCAAAAGTTTTTACCGTGATTTTATAATTTAATTTTTGAGTATTTTTGTGATTAACTGCTATTGTTTTAATTGCGGTTATGATTTTTCCTGATTTTCCAATAAGTCTTCCGGCATCTATTTTAGTAGCCATAATAACAATATCTATTAGGTTATTTTCTTTTTCTTCTACAAAAATTTCTAGCCGCTCAGGATTTGCGGCTATTGTTTTTGCATATGTAAAAATAAATTCTTTTACCATTATTTTGTAATTCTTGCTACACGATCGCTTAATTTAGCGCCTACGCTTTTCCAGTAAGCTAGTCTTTCAGCATCAAATTTGATTGTTTCAGGCTCGCTCATAGGATTGTAATATCCTATACTCTCAATCCAACCGCCATCTCTTCTTTTTCTGCTATCTGTTACTACGATACGATAAAAAGGACGCTTTTTTCTACCCATTCTTGTTAGTCTTACAACTGTCATTATTTTCTCCTTGATTGATTTAAAGATTTTTTATAAACAAAAATTGTCTATAAAAAAGCTTTAAATAAGTTTAAAGCTTTAAAAATTTTTAATTATTTTGGAAAATTTCCTTGATTTAGCATAGAACCTAACCCTTTCATACCACCTTTTGAAAGTTTTTTAGCGATTTTTGACGCATTTTCAAATTGTTTTAAAAATCTATTAACTTCCATTTGAGATAGACCTGCGCCTTTTGCAATTCTTGCTTTTCTAGCATTGTTTAATAGGCTTGGAGTTTCTCTTTCTTTTGGTGTCATTGAGCTAATCATTGCCTTTATATGTATCATTTCTTTAGAACTTTCCAAATCTATATCTTTTACTTTATTAGCAATGCCACCAAGACCTGGTATCATTCCAACTAATGAACCTAAATTCCCTAATTTTTTTACACTTTCAAGTTGGTTTATAAAATCATTGAAATTAAATTCACCTTTTTTGATTTTTTTGCTTAAGATTTTTGCTTCTTTTTCATCAAAAACTGCTGAAGTTTTTTCCATTAAAGTTGCTAAATCGCCTTCTCCCATAATACGACCAACAATTCTTTCTGGAACAAAACTCTCAAAATCTCCTACCTTTTCGCCAATACCTACGAATTTTAAAGGTAGATTTAATAATTTTGCTATACCTAAAGCAACCCCGCCTTTAGTATCTGCATCAAATTTACTTAAAATAACACCACTAATGCCTATTTTTTCATTAAATGTTTCTGCAGTTTTTACACCTTCTTGACCACTCATAGCATCAGCTACATAAAAACTCTCATAAGGATTTATTATATCTTTTACACGAGCTAATTCATTCATTAAAGGCTCATCAATCGCTAAACGACCTGCAGTATCCACTAATAATACATCATATAAGCCATCTTTAGCTTTATTAAGAGCGTTTTTTGCTACTTCGCAAGGGTCTTTGCTATCCATTGAAAATAAATCAATTTCATTAGCTTCACATAATTGTCTTAATTGCTCTACCGCAGCAAGTCTTTGTAAATCACACGCTGCTACTAGAACTTTTTTCTTTCTAAGTTTTAAATAATTTGCTAATTTTATCGTGCTAGTTGTCTTTCCACCACCTTGTAAGCCTATCATCATTACAGATGTTAAACCACTTGGAGAAAATCTAAATTCGCTTATTTTATTTTCTGGTGTTAGTATGTTTGTAAGGTTATTTTTAATTGCATCTAAAAAATGCTTTTGACCGATTCCTTTTGCTTTTACTTCATTTTCTACATTAACTAATAATTCTTTCGTTACCTTAAAATGAACATCAGCCTTTAATAAAGACTTTTTAAGAGTTTCCATAGCGTTTTTTAACGCTTTTTCATCATCTATTGTTTTTAATTTATTTACCGCTTGCTTAAAAGAATCACTAATCAACTCAAACATTAAAAATATCCTTTAATTTAAATTTTAAAAAAAGGGGTAATTATAACCCCAAATGCTTTATATTTGTTTAATAAATTATATATCTATATCACAAATAGTAGCAATCATAACAGCTTTTATAGTGTGCATTCTATTTTCTGCTTGATTAAAAATTATATCAGCATTATTCTCAAATACATTTTCTGTAATTTCATTACCTTTTACTGCAGGTAAGCAGTGCATTATTATTGTATTTTTTCCAGTTTTTAAAAGCAATTCATCATTTACTTGATAAGGTTTTAAAATATTTATTCTATCTTTTGCTTTTTCTTCTTCTCCCATAGAGCACCAAACATCAGTATATATAATATCAGCACCCTTAATATCTTCAATATTATCGCTGATTTTTATACTTGAGTTATTCGCAAAACTTTTGCAAAGATTTATTAATTTATTATCAGGATGAAGTTCTTTAGGGCTAATATTTATATAATTTAATCCTAATTTAGCACAGCCTATCATAAGAGAATTTGCCATATTGTTTCTACCATCTCCAATATATGCAAAATTAAGCCCTTCTAGTTTGTTAAAATGCTCGTAAATAGTTAGCATATCGGCTAGAATTTGAGTTGGATGAAATTCGTTTGTCAAACCATTCCAAACAGGAACATCACTATATTTTGCTAAGGTTTCTAAATCACTTTGATTAAAGCCGCGAAACTCAATGCCATCAAACATTCTGCTTAATACCCTAGCGGTATCTTGTATGCTTTCTTTTTTGCCTAATTGTATATCGTTAGCACCTAAATATTCAGGATAAGCTTTTTCATCGTTACAAGCTACTACAAATGCACATCTTGTTCTAGTTGATGGTTTTTCAAATATTAAAGCTATGTTTTTTCCTTGCAAATGATTGCCTGTTATACCTTGCTTTTTCTTTTCTTTTAGCTCTTTTGCAAATTTAATAAGTGCTAGGATTTCATCTTTACTAAAATCTTTTAAAGTTAGAAAATCTCTGTTTGTTAGTTTCATTTTTTCTCCTTTTGTTACTAATTTATACAATTTTAAAATATTTTTGAAGAATTTATTTTAATTTATTGTAAAAAAAGTTATTATAAAGCAATTTTTTTAAGGAGGACAAATGGAAAAATTACAAATAAATAAATCAAATCTGCGTTAAAACTTATCACTTCTTTTATTCTATTTTTTATTTTTTACATTTTTTTATTTTTATTAATTTTTAGGAGATTATTATGAAACAAATTTTTATAGCTACATTGCTAGCTTTAGGGCTTTTCGCACAAGAGATTTATAAGGTTGGCACAGGATATGATTATCCACCATTTGATTATATAGAAAATGGTGAAATTGTAGGATTTGAGATTGATTTAGTAAGAGCAGTAGCAAAGGAGTTGGGTATTCAGGTTGAGCCTGTTACAATGCCATTTGATGGGCTTATTGCGGCTTTAAAAGTGGGTAAAATTGATATTATTTCAGCAGGTATGAGTTATACTTCACAAAGAGCTAAAAATGCTGAATTTACAAAAAGCATATTTGATAGCAAAAATTATTATTTGAAGTTAAAAGGAAATGATAAAATAAATTCTTTAGATGATTTATCAAATGGTGCAATAATTGGGGCAAAAATAGGCACTCTTCAAGCTGACGAAATAACTAATTTAAAAGGTGTTAAGCCGTATTTAAACGAAGAATATATAGTGCTTATTAATTCTACTTTAAATGGTAAAATTGATGGTTTTGTAATGGAAGAGCCAGTCGCTAAAAGTTATATGAAAAAGTATCCAAATTTAGAAGTTTTTGCTACTTCTAGTATTGAAGGAATGAGCCTAGCTTTTAAAAAGGGTAATACAAAATTAAGAGATGATTTTGATAAAACTATTGAGAAATTTAAGCAAGATGGAACTTATTTAAAATTATTAGAAAAATATAATTTAAACTAATCCTTGAAAAAGGATTAGTAAATTCTTTCGCCTTTTAGCCAAGTTTGATGAACTTTTATATCTTTTATTTTTGTTTTATCAATACTAAAAATATCATTATCTAAGACAATAAAATCAGCGCTTTTACCATCTTCAATAGTTGTGCAATTTTTTAGCATTAGGATATTTTGTGAGTTTTTAGTTAGCATTAAAATTGCATCTTCAACTGATATTTCTTCATTTTTATTATAGTTTTTGCCGTTAGGATTAGTTCTTACAACAGCTGCATTAATACTTACAAATAAATTAAAAGGCTCGTGATGAATTGTAGCTGGTGCATCACTTGAAATGCTTAAATCTAAATGTTCTTTTAATGTGTTTAAAGCACAAATTGAATTAAATCTATCATCTTCTAACGCATCTTCATAGCTTGTATATTCAGCGTATTGAAATATTGGTTGTGTGCTTATAGCAATTTTTACTTTTAACTTTTTTATTTTTTCAATATGTTTTAAATTTAGCATAGAAGCATGCTCAAATCTAACGCTAGGATAATCTTTTAACCAATTTTCATAGCTTGTAAGATTATCAATTACTATATCTATAGCTTTATCTCCCATTAGATGAAAACTTATTTGGCAATTATTATTTTTGGCAAAATCAATGGCTTCTTTAATTTCATTAATATTACATACTAAATCCCCATAATTGTCGCTATTTTTATAAGGTTTATGAGTAAATGCAGTTTGTGATGAAATAGTGCCATCTACAAAGAATTTAATTCCATTAGTTTTAATATCTTCTAAGCTTTTAAATAAGCCAAATTCTTTAGCGTCTTTATAAACTTGATATAAACTAACTCTTTGTTTTAAACCCATATTTTTTGCTAATTTATATAATTCATAAGCTTTTAAAGGTTTAGAATAACACATCATATCGCTAATATTTACTATTCCTAAACTTGCATAAATTTCGCCTAATTTTACTAATTTTTTTGCTTCATCTTCTAAGCTTTCTTTTTCCATTGCATTGCGAATTAACATAGATGCACCTAAATCATACATAATACCATTAGGAGTGCCATCTTCAAATCTGCCTATTTTTCCACCTTTAGGCTCTTTTGTGTCTTTTGTAATATTTGCTAGCTCTAATGCTTTAGAATTGCAAACGCAAGAATGACAGCAACTTCTTAATATAAAAATTGGTTGTGTTGAGCTTATCAAATCTAAATCTTTTATAGTAGGAGCTCTTTTTTCATCTAGTTTTGATTCATCATAACACCAACCTTTAATCCATTTATTTTCCTTACCATAATTTGGTGAAGTTTTTAAAAATTCTATTAATTGTGGAATATTTGTCACATAAGGTTTAGTGCAAGCTAGACTATCTATTATTTGTGATACATATGTTGGATGCGTGTGAGTATCGCTTAATGCAGGAATAACGCAGGCATTTTTTAAATCTATGATTTTATTGCAATCATTTCTATTTACATTATTGATTTCACAAAATTTGGAGTTTTTTATACTAAATTCGCTTATAAAATCATTTTCGTTTTTACCTGTAAAAACTTTAGCATTAACAAAACCTATTTTCATAATCTATTCCTTTATGTTACATAATGTTACATTTTTTATATTTAATTTAAAATTAGACATATTATAATTAACATATTTTACTTTTTTGATTATTATAAGTCATATTTTTAAGGAGGACAAATGGAACAATTACAAATAAATAAATCAAATCTGCGTTAAAACTTATCACTTCTTTTATTCTATTTTTTATTTTTACATTTTTTATTTTTATTAATTTTTAGGAGATTATTATGAAACAAATTTTTATAGCTACATTTCTAGCTTTAGGGCTTTTCGCACAAGAGATTTATAAGGTTGGTCTATCGCCTGATTTCCCACCATTTGAGTATATGGAAAATGATGAAATTGTGGGGTTTGAGATTGATTTAGTAAGAGAAATTGCTAAGGAGTTAAATATAAAAATTGAGGTTATTCCAATGTCTTTTGATGGTTTGATTTTAGCGTTAAAATCAAAAAAGATTGATATTATTGCATCAGGTATGAGTTACACACCTAAAAGAGCTAAAAATGTTGAGTTTTCAAATCCAATAATAGAAAGTGAAAACCACTATATCAAATTAAAAAGTAATAAAAAGCTAAATTCTTTAAAAGACCTTGAAAAAGGAGCTATTTTAGGCGCACAAATAGGAACTTTGCAAGCTGATGAAATATCTAATATTAAAGGTGTAGTTCCGTTTTTAAATTCTGAATACATTCCACTTGTATTATCTACTTTAAATGGCAAAATTGATGGTTTTGTATTAGAAGCTGCCGTTGCTAAGAGTTATACTAAAAATTATGATGATTTTGAAGTATTCGCAAAAACTCCAATAGCTGGAACTTGCATAGCTTTTCAAAAAGGCAATACTAAATTAAGAGATGATTTTAATAATGTAATTAACAAATTTAAAAACGATGGAACTTATTTAAAATTGTTACAAAAATATAATTTAGACTAAATATTTGTGCCTAATATTTAGGCATAAATTGAATTTTTTAGATATATTAAAGTCTTAATAAAGGAAAAATATGAAAAAAAGTTATTTTTTAATAAGTATTTTATGTGTAATTTTTATATCTTTAAATCTTAGAGCACCAATTACTGCAATAGGTCCTATAGTTGATAATATTATGAGTTATTATGATTTAAATTCTACGCAAATTGGGATTTTAAGTGCTTTGCCGCTTTTTTGTTTTTTTATTTTTTCTTTAATCGCTCCGATTTTACCAAATACAAAAGCTATGCTTTATGCGATTATTTTAATAATGTTTGGACTATTTGCTAGGGCGTTTTTTAATACTTTTTTCTTATTTTTTGGGACGATTTTAATAGGTTTAGGTATTGCGATTTTGAATGTTTTAATGCCTAGTTTTGTTAAAAATCACTTTAAAAATATTGGAAAAATTATGGCACTTTATGGAATGTTTTTAAGCATTTCTAGCTTAATAGGAGTTTTTGGGCATTATTTGATTGATTATATTGGACTTAGTGGAGCTTTATTTTGTTGGATTATATTTGCTATTATTGCGTTTTTTTGCTATCTGCCATTTATTAAAAATCATAGGCTTAATAGATATTCTAAAACTCAAAATTTCAGTGATTTTTTAAGTATTTTTAAAAATAAAAACGCTTGGATAATAACTGCTTTTATGGGGCTTCAAAGTTGTGTTTTTTATACGATAATTACTTGGTATCCTAGCATATTAGCTATTAGTATGAATAAAGATTATGCGACTAATATTGTTATATTATTTCAATTTTGTTCTATGTTTTCAGCTTATTTTATACCTAATAAAATGGCTCAGATTGAAAATAAAGCAATGCTTTTAACTTTAGTTTGTATTAGCAATATTCTTGCTTTTTTTATATGTTTATTAAGTTCAAATATTTATATTTTAATAATTTCAGCTTTATTATTTTCTATTCCTGTTGGTGGAATTTTTGGCGTTGCATTGATAATGATTGCTATTAAATCAAAAGATACAAAAACTACAATATACTTAAGTTCAATGTCTCAAAGTGTAGGGTATTTAATAGCTACTATTGGGCCAATAATTTTTGGATATTTTAAAGATATTACAAATAGTTTTAATACTTCAATTATTTTTATGATAATTATTAGTTTTTTGTTGCTAATTTTTTCTTTACTTTCAAATAAAATAAGCTATATATAAACTTTATTGTGATAAAATCGGCTCTTCTTTTTTAGAAAATTCAACAAAAAGGAAAGCTTATGCCAAAAATGAAGAGCGTAAAAAGTGCTTCTAAGCGCTTTAGAGTAGGCAAAAATAAAATTAAGCGTGGTTCAGCTTATAGAAGCCACATTTTAACTAAAAAGCCTGCAAAAAGAATGCGTGATTTAAGAACAGCAAAATTTGTTCATGCTACAAATGAAAGCCGTGTTCTTAAAATGCTTTGTATGAAATAAGAGTTTTTGATTTTTAATCATTCGTTACCCCCGTTTAGGGAAAGATTTGCTTTAAGCAAACGCCATTAAAAGGAGAAATTATGGCAAGAGTAAAAACAGGCGTAGTAAGACGCAGAAGACATAAAAGATTATTAAAGTTAGCTAAAGGTTTTTATAGCGGTCGTAGAAAACACTTTAGAAAAGCTAAAGAACAATTAGAAAGAAGCTTGGTATATGCTTACCGCGATAGACGCCGCAAAAAAAGAGATTTCCGTCGTTTATGGATTATTAGAATTAATGCAGCTTGCCGCTTAAATGATTTAAGCTATTCAAGATTTATGAATGGTCTTAAAAAAGCTGGTATTGAACTAGATAGAAAAGTTCTAGCTGATATGGCTATGAATGACGCAGCAGCTTTTGCTAAAGTTGCAGCAGCAGCTAAAAAAGCATTATAATTTCTTTCCTAGCTAAGATTAGCTAGGAATTTCTTTCTTTAACATTTAAATATTTTCCCTAGTAATTTTTATTTTTTTAATATTATTTTAAGAATGGGGGGGGGTATAATCTTTTTTCTTAATTTTACTTTAAAGGATTTTTATGAAATTTGAGAAAAAAGTTATTATCGGCTCTTTAGGTGGATTTTTAACTACTATCATTGGAATTATTGCGGTGTTTTTTCCTAGTTTGCTTAATTTTGAAAAGAAAAATATGGAAGAAATAAAGATATTTATTAAAAGTGAAGCTGATATTCAAAAGTTTAAAAAAGTAATATTGGATAATCAAGGAAAACTTATTAATCTTGATTTAGAGTATTGTTATTACCCTACAATTTTTTATCAAAATGATATTTCAAATTCTAAGGATTATTTTTTAACAGCTGAATATGAAAAGGCAAAAGTTAATAATGATGATTATGTAGATAAAGATGAATATGACATAACAAGAATTTTTTATGGAACTATTCAAACTAAAGAAGGTTTGCAGCTTGATGAAGAAGAAAACATAGCTCAAGGCATGGTAGTTAGTGGTATGGCTACTTTAGAAGCAGAAGGGACAATTCCTGTTAGAACACACGGGGGAACATTGATTTTACAAGGTTTAAATGGTGCTAATTTAGCAGTAAATATCCCATTTAAAAGTGATAAAAAATATAGTTGGGATAATTTAGGAGCTTATTTTAAAGATAGTGAAGTGGAGCAAAAATGTATTCCTAGTGGTATTAAAGGGTATAAAAATGAGTATGAAATTCCAGAATTATTTCACGAAAAACTACAAGGAATATTTTATGTATCAGATTATGTTTCTTTAGGTAGGCAAAGTGAAATGCAATTTGACAATGTTGTGAATTTAGAACCATTTAATAAAAAAGATTTAGCTATTAGAGATTATTAAGGAGAAGAAATGTTTAAGAAAATTTTAAAAGGTGTGTTGATAGTATTTGTTGTATTGTTTGTTATAGGATTATTTATTGATGATCCTATGGAAGTTGAATCGATAACTGATTTTAATTCTCCTGAAGTTAATATTCTAGGAATAGGAGCTTCTAAAAAACTCAAAATTACATCTAAAATAGATGAATTAGAAATATATGAGATTAAACTAAATAAAGGAAATTGCAAACTTCATTATGTTTTATCAAAATCAAATCCTAAAAAATTAAAATACGGACAATCATTTTCACCTATACATTTTTGTGAGAATTTAAAACAAGCAGAAATTAAAACCAATGAAGGTGATTTTACTTATTCTTTTTAAGCTATAGATTTTCTATAGCTTAAAAATAAATATTACTATTTAAAAATATTTCGCTAAAATTACTACCTTAAAAAAGGAGTTAGTATGAAAAAATTATTAATTTTATTATTTAGTGTTTGTGTTTATGCCGTTGAGTGTGTGAGTTTAGAAGAATGCTTAAAAAATGCTAATTATTATCAGTTTGATAAAAATGATGAAGCAAACGCAGCTTTATATTATAAAGTTTCTTGCGAAGAATATGAAGATTATTTATCTTGCAAGGCTTTAAGTGATATTTATAAATATTCTGATAAATTGGAAAATAAAAAATTAAATAAAAAATACAAAAATTTAGCAATAAAATTGGTTAAACAATCTTGCAAAGATGATGATAATGCAAACGCTTGCTATGATTTTGCAAATTTTTGTGAAGTAAAATATACTCAATGTGATGATTTTGAAAAATTATATGAAAGAGCATTTAATTTATACGAAAAACAATGTAATAATAATGATTATTCATCTTGCTATTTTTTAGCAAATATGTATTTAAATGGAGTTAGCACTGATATTGATGAAGAAAAAGCTTTAGAATTATACAAATACGCTTGCAATAACAATGATAACAAAAGCTGCTATGAAGTATCTCAACTTTATGAAAATAAATCTCTTGAGTATTTAAGAAAATCTTGCGAATTAGAATTTAAATACGCTTGTGAAAAGTTAGATAATATAAAATAATTTTAAAAGTTCTTATTTTTAAGAACTTTTTATTATTTGATATATTTTTAAAAACAAGTAGTTATAAAAGCATATAAATTACAACTATTTAAAATAATTTAAGATTTTTATTATTGTTTTGTCATAATAATCACATTTACTTCAAAGGAATTTTATGAATATAGAAAAACACCAAAATATGATTAATTTTATTTGGAATATCGCAGATTGTCTAAGATATTTTAAGTTAAAATTAGTTTTGTTTTTAATGTGAGAAAGTTTATGGAAATAAAAATTACTAAAAAGCGGGTGAAAAATATTATTATAAAAGTTCGTGAGATTGGGCTTGTTGAAGTAGTATCGCCTTATTTTATAAGTAGAGCAAAAATTGATGAGATTTTAAGACTTAAAAAAGATTGGATAGAACAAAGATTAAACGAGCTTAAAACTACTAAAAAAGCAGAGCTTTTGAGTGGTAATTTTGTATTGTTTTTAGGACGAAAATATATTTTAGAATTTGATTTAAGAATTTCAAAAAATGTAGAAATTCACAATGATAAAATCATTTTAAAATGTCTTGAAAATGATGAAAATAAAGAAAAATTACTTAATGATTTTTATAAAATTCAATCAAAAGAAATCTTTAGCGAAATTTTAAAAAGATTTTGTGTGATTGTTGGTAAAGATATAAAAGCTTTAAAAGTACGAAAAATGAAAACTCGTTGGGGTTCTTGCAATACGAAAAAATCTTATATAAATCTAAATACCGAATTAATTAAAAAAGATATATTAGCAATAGAAGCAGTGATTATGCACGAATTAACACACCTTTATCACGCTAATCATTCAAAGGCTTTTTATGCCACGCTTTTAGGATTTATGCCAGATTATAAAGAAAGAATTAATTTATTAAAAGACAAATAATTTATATTTATCCCCCATATTTTATACAGCTAATGCCAAATTTATCTCTTATAGCACTTAGGGTTTCGTTTAATTTTTGATTTTTTGTGGTGTTTTGAAAAATATTTTCACAATATGTTTTATCAAGATTATTAGCAGCAATTCCTATATAATAAACACTTACATTTTTCGTATTTTTCATAAGAATTTCAAATCCTTTTACGGCATTATCAATTAGATTTTTTTCATCAAATGGTTGCATAATTTCAACTCCAATATGCTCTAATTTATTGCCGTATTTAATACTTATTTCTATTTTTTTAGGATGATATTTGTGCTTTGAAATCCAAACACATAAATATCTAGCAAGTATTTTAACCCTTCGCCTTAACTCATCATAATCACTAATTGGCTTAAAGCTTTTTGATATTGCGTGGCTTTTAATATCTTTTATTTCTTCTACTTTTTCATTATCAATGCCTTTAATTCTTGCTATGATTTTTTTGCCATTTTTACCATATTTATCTAGCAAATATTCTTTTTGCAATAATTCATCTAAAGTATTTACCCCATAAGCTCTTAAATATTTTTGTATTTCTCTTCCTATGCCTGCGAAATTTTTTATATCTATTCCTTTAATGGCATTGCTTAAATCATATTCCATTCTAATGCCAAAAGGTTTTGCTAAATCGGTTAAAAATTTAGCTCCCCATTTGCTATTATTAATGCCTATACTAGCTGGTAAGCCAAATTTATCTAATAGTTCTTTTTGAAGATATTTTGCATAATCTAGCACTTCTGTGTCTTTTTTAAACCCTTCTAAATCTCCAAAAAACTCATCAATGCTAAATTGTTCAATTACGGGTATTTTGCTTTCTAAAAATTGTCTTACTTTAAAGCTTAGTTCTTTATAAAATCTAATATTACTTCTAGCTATTTTTAAATTCGGACATTTTTGATAAGCTATATTTAATTTATCTCCTACTTTTACTCCATATTTTTTAGCTTCATAAGATACGGCAATTGCGGTAAAATGCCTATAATCAATTACTTTATTTTCACTTCTTGCAACTTCAATTGAGCTCATAAAGGCGATTTTATTATCTATATATTTTGCATCTTGATTGAAAAAATCTTCATCGCTTCCAGCATAAATCACGCAAGGTGTATTGCAGAGTTCTTTATTTAATAGTCGTTGGGCATTTACAAAATAGCTATCAAAATCTATATGAAGTTTCATTAGAATTTGTTTTTATAAATATTTATAAATTCATTAATCGGTGTAGCACCTTTATGATAATAAAATCCTTGTAATTCATCACAACCTAATTGTTTTAAAATATTTACTTGCTCTAGTGTTTCAACACCTTCTGCTACTACTCTTTTATTCATAGTTTTTGCTATTTTTATAATACCAATTATAATTGCTTTTGAGTTTTCATTAATTAAATCACAATCTTTACTATTTAATCCATCTATAAAGCTTTTATCAATTTTAATTGTATCAATAGGTAAATGATTTATATAAGAAAGAGAACTATAATCTTTCCCAAAATCATCAATACTTATTAAAAATCCAATAGCTTTTAATTTTTCTAATATAGTCTCACTACTGCTATTAAGTCTATATCTTTCTGTTATTTCTATATCTATTAAACTTGGATTTATATCGTATTTTTTAACATTTGCTAGCAAATAATTTATCATATCTTTATGGTGCAAGTGTTTTGCTGATATATTAATGCTTATTGGAATATTTATTCCTTTATTTTTTAAAACTTGTATTTCTTGAAATACTTTTGCAATTACAAATTTTTCAAGTTTTATTATTAAATCAGTTTTTTCTGCAATTCTTATAAATTTTTCTGTATTTTCAAATTTATCATTTCGTTTCCAGCGAATTAATGCTTCTGCGCCTTTTACTAAATTATCATTTGCTCCGATTTTTGCTTGATAATATACATCAAGCTCACCTTTTTCTAAAGCCCTTTTTAAATCATTTTCTAATTTTGCTTCATTATCTATTTGTGTTTTAACTTCATCAGAATAATCGCAATACAATGTATCTTTTTGAACGCTTGAAAGTAAGGCTGCTTTGTAAGTATCGTTTATTATTTGATTGTAATTTTCATTTGTTAATACACTAAAGCCAACCCCTATACTCTGCTCATAAATTCCATCACTTCCAAAATTAATACTTTCACTAAAGCATTCGTGCAACTTAATAGCCATATTATTAAAAGTTGTTTGTATTTCATCAATACAAGGAAATGCTAATAAAAAATCTCCATTGCCACTTATTTTGGCTATTTTAGAATTTAAAATAGTTGTAGAAAAACTTGAAAATCTACTTGCTAATTCTAATATTATTTTATCAGCTAAATCAAAACTTCTACTTTTTAATAGATTTTGATAGTCTTTAAGATATATATAGCTAACTATTATAGGACAATCGCTTTTTTCATAGAGTTCTTGTATGTCTAATAAGAATTTTTGTTTTTTAGGTAATTTGGTTAAAGAATTATAATTTTCTTGATAGTATATATCATTTAAGACTTCATTTAAAGAATTTGCTATTTTTTGAAATTCGCTGTAATTTAGCGTATCGTTTAGCATTAAAGGTTTATGTTTTTTGACTGAATTTGCAAGAAGTTCTGCAAAATCATTAAAATTTGATTTTACTCTTTTTAATCTTTTTATATAAATTGCATTACTAATAACTGCAGCTACTAATACAGCGAAAGAAAATACTAAAAATTGAAAAATAGTATGGTCTTTATTTTGTTGTAGCCTAATTACTAAGCTATCATTTCCTATATTGTGAATTCTATGATGCTCTTCAATTCTTTTTGCCTCGCTAATATATCTATAAGTTCCAAAAATTCCACCAGCAATTTCAATTAGTAAAAAAGTTGTAATAATAAAATTCTTAAACGAGTTAGATAGAATTGATTTTGTTTTCATAGTACTCACCTAAACATTTTAATTGATGCCTTTGCTTCTTCTTTTTCCATATAATTACGAACTGATTCTTGAGCATTTTTATTCATTAAATAGCTTTTAATTTGTTCTTTTGCTACTTCATAACTTGCCCCATTCATCTTATCTTTATTTAAATTATAAAATCTAATTACTTCATCATCGCTTACATCTTTCATATAATTTTGAGCGATTAAATCAAATAATTTCTTTTTTAGAATTTCATCTTTTATATTTTCTGTTAGCATTTTGATTTTATCTTGGTTATGTTCTATGAAAGTAGATAAGCTAATATTATTAGCAGCAGCTATTTTTGATAATTCTTGATTGATTTCTAGTTCATTTGCAGCTAATTTGAATTTTTTAGCTAAAGATGTGCATATTTTATTTTGAATTAGCAATCTTAATGCGTCGTTTTGGCTTATATTCATATATTGTGAAATTTCTATAATATCAATATTTGTAATAGGCTCGTTATTAACACTAGCTATGATTGAAGTTATAGGACTTGCGTTCATAAATGCACCAAATACAAGTGCAAGCAAAATTTTTCTCATTATTTACCTTTAAGTGATTTTAAATGATTATAACTATAAAAAATTCACAAAAGGCTAATAATAATGATAGTTACAAGATTTGCACCCTCTCCGACAGGGTTTTTACATATTGGTGGATTAAGAACAGCACTTTTTTCTTATCTTTACGCTAAAAGAAATAATGGTAAATTTATTCTTCGTATTGAAGATACAGATATGGCAAGAAATAGCGAAGAAGCAACCAAAGCTATTTTAGAAGCTTTTAAATGGGTTGATTTAGAAGTAGATGGGGAAATTACTTATCAAAGCAAAAGATTAGATATTTATAAAGAATACATTCAAAAATTACTTGATAGTGGCAATGCTTATTATTGTTATATGAGTGAAGATGAGTTAAACTCATTAAGAGCAGAGCAAGAAGCTAGAAAAGAACGCCCTAAATATGATGGAAGATACAGAGATTTTAAAGGCACTCCACCAGAAGGAATTAAACCAGTTGTAAGGATTAAAGCACCGCTTGATGGAGAAATAATAGTAAATGATGGAGTAAAGGGTGAAATCAGATTTAATGCTGCTGATATTTTAGATGATTTTGTAATAGCTCGTGCTGATGGCACTCCTACTTATAATTTCGTAGTGGTTGTTGATGATGCTTTAATGGGTGTAACTGATGTTGTTCGTGGAGATGATCATCTTTCAAATACTCCAAAACAAATAATAATTTATGAAGCTTTAGGCTTTAAGGTTCCTAATTTTTATCATCTAGCTATGATAAACGGAGAAGATGGCAAAAAACTTAGCAAAAGACACGGAGCAACCGATGTTATGGAATATAAGGCTTTAGGATACTTGCCTGAAGCTTTACTTAATTTCTTATTAAGATTAGGATTTTCAAATAAAGACCAAGAAATATTTTCAATGCAAGAAATGAAAGAATGCTTTACATTTGATAATGTTAGCAAAGGTGCAAGCACATATAACGCACAAAAATTAGAATGGATTAATGCTCATTATATAAAAAGCGTTAGCGATGAAAGATTAGTAAATGCTTGTAAAGATTTAGGATTTGATTTTTCAAGTGTTAAGAATTATTCATTCTTATTAACAATGTTAAGAGAAAGAGCTAAAACCTTAATAGATTTGATAAATAGTGCAAAAACTATTATAAACGAGCCAAATTCTTACGAAGAAAGTGGAGTTGCTAAGTTTGTAAATGATAATAGTAAAGCTTTATTTACTAAGTTTGTAAATGATTTTAAAGGTGCAAATACTGAAGCAGAATTTGAATTAGAAATTAAACAATTTTTAAATGATAATAATGCTAAGCTAAAAGACATAGCGCAATTAATTAGATTAAGCCTAACAGGAACAACAATTAGTCCTAGTATTTATGCTATTATGGAGTTTTTAGGCAATGATGAGATTAAAAAAAGATTTAATAATTTTTTAAAGGAGATTTTATGAATAATTTAAAAGAAAGAGCATTAGAGTATCATTTAGGCGGTAAATTAGGCACTTTTATTAAAACGCCTATGAAAGAATATGAGAGTTTAAGTTTAGCATATTCTCCTGGAGTTGCATATCCTTGTGAAGAGATTGCTCGTGATAGTGATTTAGCTTATAAATACACAAGTAAAGGTAATTTAGTAGCAGTTATTAGCGATGGTTCAGCTGTTTTAGGTCTTGGCAATATCGGTGGAATTGCAGGAAAACCTGTTATGGAAGGTAAGGCTTGCTTATTTAAAAAATTTGCAAATGTTGATTCTTATGATATTGAATTAAGCACTCAAGATACCGAAGAAATAATAGCAGCAGTAAAAGCTATTGCTCCTAGTTTTGGCGGTATTAACCTTGAAGATATAGCAGCTCCAAAATGTTTTGAGATTGAAGCAAGACTTCAAGACTTAGGTATTCCTGTAATGCATGATGACCAACACGGAACGGCTATTATTAGTGCGGCAGGGTTAATTAATGCTTGTGAACTAATTGGCAAAAAATTAGAAGACTTAAAGGTAGTTGTTTGTGGGGCAGGAGCAGCAGGGATTGCAAGTGCTAAGATATATAAGACTTTAGGAGTTAAAAAGATTTATTTAGTAGATTCTAAAGGTGTTTGCAATACTAAAAGAACAGATTTAAACGAGCATAAATTAGAATTTGTAAGAGAATGTGATGAGGATACTTTAGCCGATGTTTTAAAAGGAGCTGATGTTTTCTTAGGGCTTAGCAAAGCTGGAGCTTTAAGCGAAGAAATGTTAAAAACTATGGCAGAAAATCCAATAGTATTTGCTTTAGCTAATCCTGACCCAGAGATTTTACCTGAACTTGCGAAAAAAGTTCGCCCTGATGTAATTATTGCAACAGGAAGAAGCGATTATGACAATCAAATCAACAATGTTTTAGGCTTTCCATATATTTTCCGTGGGGCTTTAGATGTTAGAGCTAGAAAGATTTCTATGGGTATGAAAATAGCAGCTGTTAAGGCATTAAGCGAATTAGGACGCCTTGAAGTTAGCGAAAAAACTAAAAAATTATATGGTAAAGACTTAAAATATGGAAAAGATTTAATAATTCCAAAACCATTTGATGATAGGGTAAAAGCTTATGTTAGCACCGCAGTTGCTAAGGCTGCTGTTGATGAAGGCATAGCTTTAGTTAAAAATTTTGATGATAAAGCATATTTTGAAAGGTTATTGAATGAAAGTAATTAAAAATACACTAGTTTCAACTTATCTAGCGAAAATTAGAGATAAGAATACATCTTGTAGGGATTTTCGTGAGCATATAAAAAAGCTTAGTGGATTTGTTATTTATGAAGCTTGTGAATTTTTAAGCACAGAAAAAGTTAATATTCAAACTCCACTTATGCCTTGTGAGTGCGAAGTTATTAGCGATGATATTGTAATAGTGCCTATTTTAAGAGCAGCTCTTGGTATGAGTGATATTGCACTTGATTTATTGGGTAAAGCTAGTGTGGGATTTTTAGGTATTCAACGCAATGAAGAAACGCTTGAGCCTGAATTTTTCTTTGAAAAATACCCACAAGATATGCAAAATAAAACTGCAATTATAATTGACCCTATGTTTGCAACGGGCGGAAGTGCTATTGCAGCTGTTGATAGATTAAAATCAATTGGTGTCAAAAAAATAATTTTTGCAAGTATCATTGCAACTCCTGAAGCAAGAGATAGAATGAAAAAAGCTCATCCTGATGTAGCATTAATTACTGCTTGTTTGGATAAAGGGCTGAATGAAAAAGGATATATTATCCCAGGTCTTGGAGATGCTGGAGATAGGATATTTAATACTTTAAAGGCTTAAAAATGAAAAAAATATTATTGGGTTTAAGTTTATTTGTTTGTTTAAATGCTGAGGTAATTACACAAAATATCAAGGAATTTGATTTTACTAATAGTGATTATGCTGTAATTGATGTTAGAATGCCTAGTGAATACGCTGCAACAGGCGTTGTAAATAAAGCAAAATTGATAACATTTCTAAACGAAAATGGAAGTATCAATCCTGATTTTTTGAATGAAATTAGTAAAAATTATTCAAAAGATAGCAAAATAGCAATTATGTGTAGAAGTGGTAAAAGAAGTGCAATGGTAACTAAAATGCTTGAGCAAAACGGCTTTACTAATATAATAAATCTTGATGGTGGAATGAACGAATTATTAAAGACAAATATTAAATTAGTTCCATATCAAAATTAATTTTTAATCCTATTTTAAATTCTTTTTAAAATAGGATTTATTTAAGTATTCCTTGATAGCCTGTATTAAAAAGTGCTTGATTTATTATGCTTTCGTTAAGTTCTTTATCGCTTTTAATTATCGCTGTTTTATTTTCTAAACTAACATTTACTTTATTTACTCCATCAATTTTTAGTAGTGCCTTTCTAACAATTGCCGTGCATAATGGACAATGTATTTTAGGAATTTCTAAAGTGTATTCATAAGCATTTAAAACACTTAAAAATAAGCTTAACAATAATATTTTTTTCAAATCATTGCTCCTATAATTTCAGGATAAAATACGATAAATAATAATGCAAGTCCTATTAAAAATAATCTGATTTTATTTTTTTGATTTAGTTTTTTATAGACAAATATGCAATATAAAATGCAGGTTGCAATCCCCAAATATACTCTAAAAGGTGCTAAAAAATCAAAATTAACAAGGCTTACTCCAAATATCAAAAAGCTAATAGCTCCAACACAACAAAGGCTAGAGCTAATAGCTAAGATAAACATTGATATTAAATATTTTTTCATATTTGTTTTGAAGTGTATTCATACACAAATTCATTAGGTGAATAATAATCAATAGTATTTGAATCAACTTCAGCATATACATAGCCAAAATTATTAAGCGGTGCTTGAGCTGGGCGTGGAATTAGCACGAAATCTCTTTTGGTATTAAACTCGCACCAACACATTTCCCAATTACCGAATTGAAATTCTCTTAATTTTTGTATACCACTATCATTATTATCTAGGTTTAAAGATAATTTAACTTTAGCTACATCAGCAGGATCGCAAGGAATCCACCCATAGCCTTTTAGATAAAACTCCGCCCTACAATGTTGAGCTTTTGTTATATTTTCTTTACTACCCATTGCAGCATAAAATCTACTCGCACCTAAACGAATTCCAAAGCACTCTCTAGCAGGAATATTAATACTTCTTAAAAGTGCTACAAAAACAGAGCTAATATCAGTGCATTTGCCATAAAGTTTTTTACTTTCTAAAATAGCCTTAACATCACCAATTCCACACCCAATTACACTCTCATCACGAGTAAAATTAAGTGCTACCCAATCATAAATAGCTTTTGCTTTTTCTAAATCGCCTTTTATACCTTTTGTAATTTTTAGTGCATATTCTTTTACTATTCCACTAGTAAAAATATGTTCGCTTGGTTTTAAATATTGTGCGATACTTTCGTCTAATTTCTCGTTTTCATTAAAATTAACTTTAGAAAAATCAGTAATTCTATCATGAGTTTTAATGCTAAATTGTGTTATTAATTCAGCTTTTACATTAGAAAAACTTGCATATAAACTATTAGTTTCAAAATCACTTAAATAAATTTCATTGTAATTTCCACTATTTACAATATCACTTGTAAGGTATTGATATGAGCGTGATTTTGGTAATGGAAGCCATATTTTGCTAACTTCGCCTAATTCGCTTAAATTATGTTTTAAGCTTACAATGTATTCTTTACTATCGTCTTTTGTTGCTTGAGTATTATTTACTAAAGGTGTTTCATTCGCACTTAGTAAAGTGTTTGCTGCAACTGCAGACGATAAAGTTAAAAATGTTCTTCTTTTCATAACTTTATCCTTGTGTGAAATAAACTTTTATTTTAAATTATTTTATTTAATAATAAATTTAGTTTTTTAATAGTTTTTATGTTATTATTGACCTTTACATTTTTACAAAGGAAAATTATGGCTAAAGATGATGTAATAGAAATTGACGGCGAAGTTATTGAAGCTTTACCAAATGCAACTTTTAAAGTTGAGCTTGATAACAAACACGTAATTTTATGCCACATTGCGGGTAAAATGAGAATGCACTATATTAAAATTATGCCAGGAGATAGAGTAAGAGTTGAGCTAACTCCTTATAGTCTTGATAAAGGACGCATTACTTATAGACACAAATAATTTAGCACTTTTTATGGTGCTAAACTTCTAAATTATTTTTTACCATTCATTTATCTTGGGGGGGGGTATAATCACTCTTTTGAAAGGAGATTAAATGAGTGATTTAACAACAAATGAAAATCAAAATGAAAACAAATATGATTTGTTTAAAGGCGTTTTATTAGTTAATAATAACGACGTTACTCAATATGGTTTAATTTATATGAGTGAAATAGAAATAACTGCTAAATCCACAATTAATTATGAAGATGCGGAAAAGTCATTAAAAAATCTAGCTAGTTATTTGGGGTTTAATTGTATTTTAAATATAGTAAGAGATAACTATACTGATAGTATGCAAACTTCGGGGACTATGCATACAGAGGGTAGGGTTAGTAGTTTTTCTAATTCTTATAGTTCTACATCTACAATCAATACAGAAACTAAAGTAAATAATAATTTTAGAATAAAAGGCACTTTAGCAATCGTAGGCAAGCCAAATCCTAACGGAGTGAGCGTAAATATAAATGTTATTTTAGAAAGAGCAAATATAGTATATGAATGCCAAAGCACTACTCAGCCTATTTACGAAGCAAATTGTGCTTTAGAGAAGTTAGATAATAAAAGTAAAATAGCTTTAATATCTAGCGCTTCTTTAATAGTTCTTTGTCTAATTCCTATGATTGGTTTTGGTTTTGCATTTGTTAACATTGTTATCGTCGCTATTTCTTATTTTTCTATAAGTAAAATTAGGAAAATACCTTATAACACATTGCAAATTTGTGAGCCCAATCTAAAAAAAATGATTTTACAATATGGCGATGAAATGATAACCATCTATAAACTTACTTCAAAAACTAACATTAAATACATAGGAGAATAAATGAAAAATTTAATAAATAATTTAGAAGGTCTTAAGCAAGGTGAATTTGCAAAAGCTTTTCATAAAAATGCCATAGATGGCACAACAAATACAAATGAGTTATTAAAATATGCAAAAAACGATATATTGAAAAAATTTATTTTAATTGCAATTACGACAATAATAGCATCTATTGTATCTAGTATCGGTATTTTTTCTTTATTACTTACATTATATCCTTGGGTTTTTATATTTAGTGCAATTTATATAGTAATTAAGTTATTAAAGAAATTTAAAATATTTTAATTAATACGGAAATAAATTCCAAGTGGAATTTGAATCCGTAATTAAATAATTTTTATAATATGCTCTATTTTATTTTTATCTAGGATTTTTAAACTTCATTTATTATGGCATTCTACTTAAACACTTATTTCACAATCATTTGAGAGTTATCTTGGCGTTGAGGTTAACTTATTATAAATCTTCGCTTCATTTAACACCTGTTCTCTCTTATGCTCTCCAAAGATTTAAATTATAAACAATCAAATCTATTTTTTAAATTTTTTATATAAATAGATTAGTATTATTGGCAGTACAATAAAACCAAGTGGTGTAAAGCATAAGATAGTTGAGATTACTAATATTATTTTTTCTTTATTAGAAAAATTTACAATCGGTTTTGACTGTTCTATTAGATTGATATATTTATTTATATTTTCTTCACTAAAATTATAATCGTTATTTTCTATCATTAAATCAAAAGCCCTTGCAAAATTACCCGTTTTGTTTGTTGTATTTTCTTGCATTTTTACTCTCCCATGTGTTTTATTGTTACATTTTTAGAACATATTTTATAAATCGTTACAAAATCTTTACTGTATCTATCAAGCAATTCTTTTAAAGAATTTTCATATTTAACCAATGTTTCTACATGATTTTTAACAAGTCCTGCTCTTGTAAAATTTGCAAAGATATTCATCGGAAATATTGAGAGCTTTTGTTCTATATTTTTTATATGTAAATTTGCATAATAAATATTTCTTGCTGTATCTATACATTCTAAATATATTTTTTCTTTTTCTTTAAAAATTATTTTAAAGTATTTGCATTTGGATTTGGTTTGCCGATAATACCTAACAAACCTTTAATTGTAAATACATTGTTTGTTTTTGTAATGGATTTTATAGTAGAAGCTGTTTTGACAACATAATTTCTTGAAATTTCAAAAGGATTTGGACTAGCTTTCATAGTTCCTTTTGTATCCATTATACCGGTCGTGCTTGTATTATCTGTATATTGCTCTTTAGTAACTTTTAGAACACAATTAAAACCAAAAAAATCTGCCAATGCTTTTAGATTTTTTTCAGCATCTTTATAGTCTTCTTTAGATATAGAAATAATTTCAATTTCACTTAAATAAACTAAATCATAACCTACTATTTCATAGTTATCACTTAAAGCAACGCCTTTAAATAATTCATATTTGTTTTTGTTTATTGGTAATTCACTCATTAGTTCTCCTTTTGAGTGATTATACCCCCCCCCAAGTTAAACAAATGGTCAATTATATTTTTAATATAAAATAAAATTTTCTTAGAATTTAAATCTGTAATTAAATAATTTTTATAATATGCTCTATTTTATTTTTATCTAGTATTTTTGAAACTTCATTTATATTGGGATATTTCACCCACATTAAAAGTTATCTAAAACTTTATGAATTAAAAAAGTAAAATCTATAAATTAATTCTTAAATAATAGTTTGAGATTAGATTGCTAAGAAATTTTTAGAATTATCAAAGACAAATAAATTTAATATTTAAACCTATATTAATTTTGTTTTGATAATATTAGCACTTTTGCAATTTATCTGTGTGAAGAAGTAATATTTGAGTGAATTTTCCACCATTTAAATATTAGTTGGTAATTCGTGATACCTAAAAATGCAGATTGTAAAAAAGTGGAAAGCAAATTATTTTTTAGGAGACAAGATGAAAGTAAGACCATCTGTTAAGAAAATGTGCGACAAATGTAAAGTCGTTATGAGAAAAGGCGTTGTTCGTATTATTTGCGAAAATCCAAAACACAAACAAAGACAAGGATAAGGTATGGCTCGTATTGCAGGTGTTGATTTACCAAAGAAAAAAAGAATTGAATATGGCTTAACTTATATCTATGGTATAGGTTTATTTACTTCACGCAAAATTTTAGCAGCAGTTGGAATAGATCCAAACAAGCGTGTATATGAATTAAGCGAAGATGAAGCAGCAAATATTCGTAAAGAAATCCAAGAACATTATTTAGTTGAGGGTGATTTAAGAAAACAAGTTGCTATGGACATTAAAGCTTTAATGGATTTAGGTTCATATCGTGGTTTAAGACATAGAAAAGGTTTACCAGTGCGTGGTCAAAAAACTAAAACAAATGCTAGAACTCGCAAAGGTAAGAGAAAAACCGTTGGTGCAAAAGCGTAAGGATAGATAATGGCTAAGAGAAAAGTAGTTAAGAAAAAAGTAGTTAAAAAGAATATTGCTAAAGGTGTAGTATATATTAGTGCAACTTTTAACAATACAATGGTAACAGTTACAGATGAAATGGGAAATGCAATTGCATGGAGTAGTGCAGGTGGTTTAGGATTTAAAGGTTCTAAAAAATCAACTCCATTTGCTGCTCAACAAGCGGTTGAAGATGCTTTAAATAAAGCTAAAGAACACGGAATTAAAGAAGTTGGTATTCGTGTTCAAGGTCCTGGTAGCGGTAGAGAAACTGCTGTTAAGAGTGTTGGTGCAGTTGAAGGTATTAAAGTTACTTTCTTAAAAGATATTACACCATTAGCACATAATGGTTGCAGACCACCAAAACGCCGTCGTGTATAATATAAGTATAGGAATATAGGAGAAATAGTATGGCAAGATATACTGGACCAGTAGAGAAAATTGAAAGAAGATTAGGCGTTAGCCTTGCAATGAAGGGTGAAAGAAGACTAGCTGGTAAGAGTGCTTTAGATAAAAGACCTTATGCACCAGGTCAGCATGGTCAAAGAAGAGGTAAAATTAGCGAATACGGCTTACAATTAAGAGAAAAGCAAAAAGCTAAATTTATGTATGGTGTAAGCGAAAAGCAATTTAGAAAATTATTCCAAGAAGCTGCTAGAAAAGATGGAAATACAGGTTCTATTTTAATTCAATTCTTAGAACAAAGACTTGATAATGTTGTTTATAGAATGGGTTTTGCTACAACTCGCCGTTTTGCAAGACAACTTGTAACTCACGGACATATTTTAGTAAATGGTAAAAGAGTAGATGTTCCAAGTTATAGAGTATTACCAGGCGCTAAAATTGAAGTTGTAGAAAAAAGCAAAAACAATCCTCAAATAGTAAGAGCAGTTGAACTTACAAATCAAACAGGTATTGTTGAGTGGGTTGATGTTGAAAAAGATAAAAAATATGGAATTTTCACAAGAAAACCTGAGAGAGAAGAAGTTGTCATTCCTGTTGAGGAAAGATTCATAGTAGAGCTATACTCTAAGTAATAAGGAGTAGCAAATGAGAAAAGTAGTTACAACAGCTCATATGCCAAATGATTTTACTATTGAAAATATCGGCGAAAATAAAGCACGCATTAGTGCTTGGCCTTTTGAAATTGGTTTTGGCATTACATTAGCACATCCACTGCACAGGCTTTTACGCCTTAGTGCAATTGGCTATGCAGCAACTGCTATTAAAATTGATGGAGTAAGCCATGAATTTGATAGCAAAAGAGGTATGGTAGAAGATATTTCTTTATTTATTATTAATATCAAAAATATGCGTTTTAAAATTAAAAACGAAGATAGTAAAAGAGAAGAAGTAAGCTTTAGCTTTAAAGGGCCAAGAGAAATTAAAGGTAGTGATTTAGCTAATAATGTAATTGAAGTTGTAAATCCTGATAACTACATTGCTACTATAAATGAAGACACTGAATTAGACTTCACATTAATTATTGAAAAAGGTATTGGCTATGTAGCAAGCGAAGATTTAAGAGAAAAAACTGATAGTAGTTTTATAGCTCTTGATGCGTTTTTTACACCAGTTAGAAATGCAAATTATTCAATAGAAAAGGTATTACACGAAGATAATCCTGATTATGAAAAAATTGTATTTGAAATAACAACTGATGGTCAAATTACACCTGAAGATGCGTTTAAAAATGCTTTAGATGCTATGTATCAACAAATGATGGTATTTAATAAAATTGCAACTACAAGTCCTAGATTAATAGGGGAAGAAACAACTGAAGAAATTGATTTATCTCCTTTATTAAAAAGCGTTAAGGAACTTGGTTTAAGCGTAAGAAGTAATAATGGTTTAGAAAAAGCTGGCATTGAATTTATAGGCGAATTAGCTTTAATGAGTGAAAGCGATGTAAATAATTTAAAAAATGTTGGTAAAAAATCAGTGGATGAAATTACTACTGCTATGAAAGAAATAGGCTATCCGATAGGTTCAAATTCTGTAGATGCTTATAAAGATAAACTTATTGAAAAAATAAAAGAAATTAAAGGATAATAAATGAGACACGGACATGGATATAGAAAGCTAGGTCGTACTAGCACTCATCGTGCAGCTTTACTAAAGAATTTAAGCATTGCAATTATCAAAAATGGTAAGATTGAAACAACTTTAGAAAAAGCTAAAGAATTAAGATCATACATTGAAAAACTAATCACTCGTGCAAGAGTTGGAGATTTTAACGCTCATAGAGCAGTATTTGCAGCTTTACAAGACAAAGAATGCACAAATAAATTAGTAAATGAAATAGCTCCAAATTACAAAGAAAGAAATGGTGGCTATACAAGAATTATTAAAACAAGAACTCGCCGTGGTGATGCGGCTACTTTAGCTTATATTGAGCTAGTATAATAATTGAGTGCTTCGGCACTCAAAATATTATGAATAAAATAACACTCCCAAATAATCAAACTTTAGAAAACTATATATTAAACAAAGAACTTTTTACCCTAGCTGATATTTCTCAAAATGCTTATAAATTTTGGAAAAATATAAAATACGCACAATATCCAAATTCTAGAATTGTATTTTTAGATAAAAATACAATAGCTAAAAAATATGAGAATTTAATCCCTAAATGCTCTAATTTAAGTGGATTAGTATTAGCTAGTGCATTTTGTTCTATGAGTAATCTAGCGCCATCACATTTAAATCCAAATAATAATTCAAATCTTTTAAATGTAATAAAATTAGTAGAGATTGCAGGAATAAAATTTATTGATTTAAATGATTTTTTTACAAAGTTAAAAATACCTTTAAATTCTCATATTTATATAGAAAAATGTTGTTATTTTGCACCCGAGCCTTTTGAGAAAAAAATCAAACTCACAAATACTTTATGTTTAGGATATTACTAAGGAGATAAAATGCTTACGAAAATAAGAGATATTTTAAAAATCAATAATGCTGATTTTGCTTTAATACTAACGGCTGATTATCATTTAAGTGAGTATATTCCTGAGTATTTTAAACTTAGAGAATTTATAAGTGGATTTAGCGGTTCTGCGGGCTCGCTTTTAATTAGCCTTGATGATGCAATTTTATTTACTGATGGTAGATATTTTTTACAAGCTGAAAATGAGTTAAAAGATAGCATTAGATTAATCAAAAGTCCTGATTATATAGACTATATTAAAAACAATCTAAGCACTAAAAAGGCTTTAATTGATTTAAAAACCATATCTCAAAATAATTATGAAAAGCTAAAAAACCTTGTTAATATAATAGATTATGATAATTTTTATAAAGATTTTTACGATAAAAAACTTCCACAAGAGCCAATCTATAAACAAAATGAAAAATTCATAAGTGATTTAAGTGCTAATAAAATAAAAAAAGTCCAAGATGAATTAAAAAATAAAAACATTGATTATTGCGTAATCTCAAGCCTTAGCGATATAGCTTATCTTACAAATTATCGTGGTAAAGATGTGGAATTTAACCCCGTATTTTTAAGTTATATGATAATTTCACAAACTAATGCGATTTGTTATATAGAGCCAACAAAGCTTAAAAATATTCAAAAAGATTTAAATATAATTTATAAAAATTACGATGATTTTTATTCGGATTTATCTAGTTTAAGCGGTAATGTATTGTGTGATTTTGCCAATACGAATGCAAAAATTATTAGCTTAATAAATGCAAATTTAATAAATGAAATCTTGCCTAGCACCATACATAAAGCTTGTAAAAATGATATAGAAATAAAGCACATAAAACAAGCTCATATAATTGATGCTATTGCATTAACTAAGTTTAATTATTACTTAGAAAATACTAATTTAGACTTGGTTGATGAGCTAAAAATTGATGAAGTTCTCACACAATTTAGACAAGAAAATGAGTATTTTATCAGCAATTCTTTTGATACTATCGCAGCATTTAATGAAAACGCCGCAATAATTCATTATAAAGCAAACGCAAAAACTTCAAAATTACTTAATAAATCAGGCTTATTATTACTTGATAGTGGAGCTCAATATGAGTGCGGCACTACTGATATTACGAGAGTTTTTAAGATAAAAAACGCAAGTTTAGAGCAAATTAGAGATTATACTTTGGTTTTAAAAGCACATATCGCAATATCAAAAACCATAGCACCTGAAAATATAAAAATGCCTTTATTAGACAGCATTGCAAGAAAGGAATTATGGCAATACGGATTTGATTATTTGCACGGCACAGGGCATGGGGTAGGGTATTTTTTAAATGTTCATGAAGGTCCACAAGTTTTATCGCTAAATGCTAATATTAGCGAACATACTAAATTAAAAAGGGGTATGCTAACATCAATTGAGCCAGGTTTGTATCATAATAACAAATACGGAATTAGACTTGAGAATTTAGCAATTAGTAAGCATTGTTTTAGCAGTGAATACGGAGATTTTTTGAGCTTTGATATAGTTACGCTTTATCCTTTTGAGCTTGATTTGATTGATAAAAAATTATTAAATCAAGATGAGATTAATTGGCTAAATGATTATCATAAAAGGGTTTTTGATACCATAAGTGTATTTTTAGATGATGAGTTAAAGCAGTTTTTGGAATTTAAAACGAGAGCATTAAACTAAACTTTAGGAATATTATTTGCTATTAAACAAATAATTAAAGGAGTTTTAATGAAAGTAGAAAATATTGCATTATTTAATGATACTAAAATCAAAAAAAGCAAACAAATATCATCTGAATTTTTTACAAATGAATTAGCCAAAGTTACGACAAAAACTATATCAAATAATACGCCAACTTTACTAAGCACTTTAAACAATAGTATAAAAAATGAGCTTGATTATAAAAACGAATTAAATAAAGCAAAATCTAGCATTCAGTTTGGCTATAGCGTAGATAATGATGGATTTTTAGGAGCTGATTTTAATAAGGCTGCAGGATTGCCAGATGATTTTAAAATACATTCAAGCACACTAAAAGAAATAGTTAGATTTAATGAAAAAATGAATGTATATTCGGTGATGAAAGATTCGGGCAAGACATTTAGCAATATTGATTTAGCTGATACTATTAAGCATTATTATGATTTATTTACGCAAATTACTCACAACAATCAAGATTATCCAAGTGGTATTAGCATAGATTTTGGTTATAGTAAGGTTAGTTTTGATTATATAAATGATGTTAGCAAATACAAAATCACAAATATTTATAAAAATAACGAAGAATTAGAATATGCAAAAAGTATAAAAGCAGATGGCTTTAGCGTAATAGAGCTTAGTTTCGAGCCAAAAAATATTAGCGTTGATAAAGAACTTGCTTTTAGCCCTGATTTTTCTATGTATAATGAAAAAGAAAAGAAATTCATAGGATTTTTACAAAGCATAAATCCATTTGCAAGTGATAGTGGGACAACAAGGCTAAGCAAAGATGCTTTAAAATATGCTTTAGCTATGCAAGATGATTACAATAATATAAATAAAGATATTAAAAAGCATAAAGATTTATTAAAAATGGCTGATGAGATTAAGCATTTAGGCATTGATGAATTGCTAAAAACTAATACCGAAGTGGCTAAGTTTTTAGACAAAACTAAGGCTTGATTAGACTAAAATCTGCATTAGTTTTGCTTTATTCTCTTGGCTAATTTGGTAACTATCTTTACATTTTTGTAAAGTCATTTTAAGTGTTTTAGCGTCTAATTTGTGCGAGCTTAAAAACGAAATGCCTAATTCAAATTCTTTAGCTAAAACTACTTGAAAATACCAAGCTCTAGCCATATTTATATAATATTCATCACTTTTTATATTAAATATAGCTTTTAACCCATCTTTATAAGCGATAAATTTCATATAACAAATTATCCCAAAACGAATTTTGTATATGTGGTTTTCGCAAATTAATTCATTTGCAAAATCTTTTATATCTTGATTTTTAAAGCTTTTAGGCACTAAAGTATCACAATTAGCCCAATTATCAACGAAATCTAAATAAAGCTTAGTGTATTTTAGTGCTTTTGAGAAGTCTTTTTCATAATTAATCCCATAGGCAATTATTTGTAGATATTCATAAAATTTTTCATCTTTTAAAAACTTATTAAAAAATTCATCAAAGGTATTTTCTTTTTGAAGTTTTTTTGCGTAGTCTTTTAATATATTTGAGCGAACTCCTAAAATTTCATATTTGCTAAAAACTAATTTTTTATGAAATTCTTTATAATTGTTATCAATAAATTTTGTTAAATACTCTTTCAACCTAGCTCCTTTTAAATGCTAATATAAATAATTGGAATTTAAAGATTATATTTTAAATTCTAAAACTAAACTTAAAAAGAAATTACTAATTAACAAATATTTACAAATTTTTATTATTTTCATAGATTTAAAGTTAAATTTTGATAATATTAAAAGATTTTAATTCAAGGAATAATTATGAGAAATAAACTAAGTTTATCTTTATTAACTTGTTTGGCAATCAGCGGGGGGGGGTATTTACACGCTGAATTTTTTGATGTAGCTTGTAAAGATACTAATGATTGTGTGATAAATGATAAAAATGTTGAAGTAGGGTCTGAAAAAAATATAGGTAGTATAAGTGGTAATAAATCTACATTAAGTGTAAGTGGAAGCTTAACTGCAAATTCTATTAGCTTAAAAGAAGGAACTTTATCTAATAAAAATACTGGAAAAATTATTTCTTCTGTTATAAAAGGAGATAATACTACAGTTAGTCTAGTGTCTAATACTAATTCTTTATTTCAGGTTGATAAATTATATTTATCTAACTCTTCTAAATTAAATATTAGTGCTGGATCTTCTGGATACAATACGGTTGTTAATGTTGATTACTTTAAATTGGATAATTCAAGTATAGATAAAAGTGGTATGCTTGGTGTTAATATTCTTGAAGTGGTAAATAATGCTAGTTATAAAAATACTTTTTACAATGGACATATAGGTGAGTTAAAAATAGATGAAACTTCTACTTTTAATAATTTTCAAGGTAGTACTTATGTTAACAAGGTAACTAATATAAGTAAGAATGGTAATAAAGTAAAGCTTACTACTACTAGTGGTGGTTTAATTATTGGAGATTTAAACAATCTTGTACAAGGAAATATGAATAATGTAGACATTGAGGGAACAGGTCCTGTTGAAATTGTAAATATGCAATTAAATGATACCAATAAAATTGGCATTGGTGGAAATATAACATTAACTGGAAATATTAGTATTAATAATATGGATTTATCAAAAACGACTTCCACTCCAACTTCACATAAGATTGTTATAAAAGATGGTGCAAATGTTATAATTACCGATACAAATCTTACCAATCAATCTATAAATGCTAATAGTAGAAATGATAAGAATGGTTCTTTAACAATTATTGGTGGAATATTCAAAGATGTTAGTATAGGTGGGGCAACGGGAGCTACCAATCTTGCAAATGTTACTTTAGATAAAGTAAATATTGAAAATAGCGGATTAAATAAAGATAACAATATAATAGCTCAAAATGTTACTCTTAATAATATTACAACTTCAAATAATGCAAATATTAATGCAAAAACAAAATTGGATATAAAAAATTCTAAAATAGATAATACAAACAAACTTACAGCAACTAATGCAGAAATAGGAACTTCTACAATAGGTGCAGATATTAATGTAACTAATGAGTTAAAGGCAACAAATGGTGCGAATTTAAACGGCAGTATAACTTCAGGCACTATTATTGCTGAAAATGGTTCTATATTTAATGGGAATACAAAGGCTAATGACAGCATAACTGCTAATAGTGGCTCAAAATTTGTAGGAACTACTACAGCAACTAATAAAATTACTTCAAGCGGTGCTACATTTGATGGAGAAGTTACAGCAAAAGATTTAGAAAGTTCTAATAACTCTAAATTTAATAACAATATAATTATTTCAAATTCTATAACTTCAAGTGATACAACATTCGCAAAAAATGTAAGTGCAAATACAATCACTTCTACTAATTCAGTGTTTAACGGCACAACCACTGCAACTGATAGTATAACTGCTAATAGTGGCTCAAAATTTGTAGGGAATGTAAATGCAACTAATAAAATTACTTCAAGCGGTGCTACATTTGATGGGGTAGTGGAAGCAAAAGATTTAGAAAGCTCTAATAACTCTAAATTTAATAACAATATAACTATTTCAAATTCTATAACTTCAAGTGATACAACATTCGCAAAAAATGTAAGTGCAAATACAATCACTTCTACTAATTCAGTGTTTAACGGCACAACCACTGCAACTGATAGTATAACTGCTAATAGTGGCTCAAAATTTGTAGGGAATGTAAATGCAACTAATAAAATTACTTCAAATGGTGCTACATTTGAAAAAGAAGTAAAAACTGCATTCTTAGACGCTCAAAAAGGCTCTATATTTAATACTACAAGCATAGTCAATGCAACAGATATTAATGCAGTAGGTTCTACATTTAATGGAAGCATAGTTAAGAATAATTCAATTACAGCTGATAGTTCAACATTTGCTAATGCAATTGATACAGCTACTCTAACAGCTAAAAATAATTCAAGCTTTGCAAATGTTACAGCAAATACTATCACTTCTACTAATTCAGTGTTTAATGGCACAACCACTGCAACCGATAGCATAACTGCTAATAGTGGTTCAAAATTTGTAGGAAATGTAAATGCAACTAATAAAATTACTTCAAATGGTGCTACATTTGATGGGTTGGTAAATACAAAAGATTTAGAAAGTTCTAAAAATTCTATATTCAATAAAAACATAACAGCAAGTAATTCAATCACTTCAAGTGATACAACATTTAAAGCTATAGTAAATACAGCTACATTAAATTCTAATTCAAATTCTATATTTGATACTACAAGCATAGTCAATGCAACAGATATTAATGCAGTAGGTTCTACATTTAATGGAAGCATAGTTAAGAATAATTCAATTACAGCTGATAGTTCAACATTTGCTAATGCAATTGATACAGCTACTCTAACAGCTAAAAATAATTCAAGCTTTGCAAATGTTACAGCAAATACAATCACTTCTACTAATTCAATTTTTAGCGGTAGTGTAAATGCAAGTAATTCTATAAACTCTACAGGCTCAACCTTTAAAGCTTTAGTAAATACTTCTAGTTTAACTACTGATGCTAATAGTGTTTTTAGTGCTACATCTAAAGTAAATGTAGAGAAATTAACGGCTAATAGTACTAATTTTCAAGGTTTAGTGGATATTAATTGTAAAAATACTGACTGCACTTCAAGTCTTAATAATAGTAAGTTTAATGAATTAAGCGTTACAAATGCAACCATAAGCGATACATTTACAGCACACAAACTAACAGCAAATGATAAAGCTACATTTGAAAAAGATATAAAATCAGATTTTATCACGGCAAATAGCGGTTCAGTATTTAACGGCACAACCACTGCAACTGATAGCATAATTGCAAATAGCGGCTCAACTTTTAATGGTTTTGTATCGGCAAATAATATAACTTCAGAAAAATCAGTATTTAATAAAGAAGTTAATGTAAAAGATACTTTAAAGTCTAATAATTCTAGATTTAATTCTATAGTTAATGCCAATACAATTGAAGCAGTTTTAGACACTACATTCTCTAAAGATTCAAAAGTTAATGCTAACACTATTAATACGAGTAAATCTATATTTGATGGTGAAGTTGTAGTAAGCAATCTTAATGCACTTAATACAAAATTTAATGGAGCTACTACAATTGATTGTAAGGATAATACAAATTGTAAGTCAGATATTAAAGCTAGTTATTTTAATGATTTGACTTTAAAAAATAATGCAAAAATTACTCTTGATGAGGGAAGTTCGGCAAATAATTTAACATTACTTGATGATACTACTTACCTAGCACTTAATGGCAAATCTCAAATCACAGGCGATATTAAAAATGAAGGTATTATTGAGATAGTTGATGGGACGATTTCATCAAAAATCACAGGTAATGGGGACTTAATTAGTAATAAAGTAGTTTATACAAACGATGTTGAATTGAGTGATATTAAAGGTAGTGGGGGTAAATTTGGTGGAATAACAACTACTACAAATGATGTAAGCGTAGATAATACAACATTTGAAAAAGATTTAAATGTAGGTAAAACTTTATATGCTAATCAAGGAAATCAGTTCAGTGGTAAAGTTAGTGCTACTGATGCAATCTTTAGCCTTGATACAAGTAAATCTATGGAAAAAGGTAATGTAATTACGGCAAATCAAGTTGATATTACTAAGGATTTAAATATAAAAGATTTAAATGTTACAGCAGAAAATATCAAATCAAATTCCGCACGCATTACAAACTCTACTATCAACTCATCAAATATCAATTCTAATTTAGTAAATATTGCAAACTCTACTATTAATTCTAAGCTTTTAGGCAAAGATGATAGCTCAAGTAATGTATATGATGCTAATATACAAAAAGATAGCGGAACTTACACTACAAAACAATCAGAATTAAATGGCGGCGTAAGGGTTGATAAACTAGATACAACAAATACTCATATAAAAGGTCAAGTAGCAGTAAATACTTTAGTAGCTAATAATTCTAAGTTTTATATTTATGGTGGTGGAATTGATACTTCATTCCACGATATTTATAGTGGAGCTATAATAGTAAGAGAAGCTATAAGTGGTGCTAACAATACAATACAACTTGCGAATACAAACCTTACTATGCTAAAAGATAAAGAAGGTTTTATCCCTATAGCAATAGTTAATAACACTACTAATTCACAAAGAAGTGATGCAAATTCTCAATCAGGAATTAGCAAGGACTTTTTTAAAGTAACTTATCAAACAAAAGTGGCAAATTATGAATTAGCCGATAGATTTACGCATTTTAATCCTAATGCTAAAGGAAATGCTATTTGGAGCATTGGTATTAAAGGCGATGATTTAATAGATGAGAGTAATGTTGATAGTGTTATTTCGGGTCAAGATTTAGGCAATATAGCAAATGGTGCTAATAGCAATAATGTTAATACTTCTAGTTTAGAAGTTGTTTTAGGTGATATGTTTGATTTAATAGATTTTGATAAAGACGCTGTTGGGACGGCTAATTTCATTCTAACAAGCCCTGATTACATAGCAAATACTAAAAACAATACATTAAACAATAGATTAAGATTGGTAAAAAATCAAAAAGTAGGTAATGGATTTTGGCTAGATAATCAAATGGGATATAACAAATACGAATATAGTTCAATTCGTTATAAGAATTTTAATGTTGGTGCTGATAAGACAAATGAACTTAGCAATTCTAATTTAACTTTAGGTGTAGCTGCTAGTTTTGGAACGGCTGAAACTAAAGGAAATGTAGATGCTAATAGCGATTCAAAAGGCATTGGTTTATATGCTATGAATGTGTTTAATAATGGAGTGTTTATAGGTGCTAATGCTTTTTACCACAATATATCAAGCTCTTATGAGGCAGATAAATTAGGAATTAAAGCTGATAAAAATCACAATGTTTATACAGCTAGTTTTGAAAGTGGGGTTAGATTTGGGGATAAATATTATTTTGAGCCAAGTTTAAGATATGATTTGACTTCTTATAAGCCGACTGCAATTAGCACAAATGGTCTTAGTATAAGTGGGGATAGCCAATTAAAGCATACTTTATCAGCTAAATTAGAAGGTGGAGTTTCTATGCTAGATAGCCTTGATGGATTTTTATCTGTTGCACTTAGCAAAGAACTAACTAAAAAGCCTGATATGTTGTTAATAGATGAAGTTAAAGAAAATATCATTGAAGGTAAAAAGGGCGATACAAGTGTGAATTTAAATTTTGGTGTAGATTATAAAATCAACCCTAATGCTAGTTTTAATATCAATTTAGGAAGCAATCTTTACACAAATTCTGATAAAGAATTAAAAGGTAGCTTGGGCTTTAGCTATAAATTCTAATGAAGAATTCTAATTCGTAATTGTTATTACGAATTAGAATTTATTTTTACTATCACAATTATTTTCTTTTTTATTTGATATAACTAATAAAGATTTTATTGCTTTAAAATATTTTCAATTAATATATTTTTGAGTTTGTTGGTTGGATATTTTTTATGTAAGCAATTTTTAAATTCTGCTAATTATGTCAAAATGTATATTTTAAACTAAGATATTTTGCCGATAATTTCTAGGAGTAGATAGAACTATAAAAGTTATTTTTAGCTTTATATTGGTATTTTAAAGGGTTGTTAAAATAAAAAATAAAAGTTGATTTTAGTATCAGATGAAGTATAAATTTTGTAAATATACAGACTTATTAGGGCTAAAACCCTAATAAGATTAGTGAATTATTTTTTAATAAATTCGCCTAATAAATGTCTAAAAATCATAAATAATTCAAGACTTGATTTTTCTGCTTCTTTATAAAGCTCAACAATTTCTTTGCTATTAGACTGCTTGCTTGCAATATATCCAAGCGCTTGATTAATGCTTTCATGAACATTTTTATGCGGAGTATCAATCTTAGTGTATAAAGGAAGATGCCCGAACATTTCTTTACCTTCATTTTGATACCATTTACCAAGACGGCAACTAAAATGGTCGCTTAATTTTGTCGGATTTTCACTTAGTGCATTTGCATATCCATTTGCTTTAAATAAGATATGGTCAAGTTTTACTAAAGATGTAAATACTTCGTATTTGATAGCACTCGCATTAAATTTAATATCTTTAGATATATGCGATAATCTATCAAATTGTTCCGAAAATGTTCCGATATGTGCGTTTGAATCTTGTGATATTTGCTCTACCGATTCGCTTTGCGTAAACATTTCATTAGCGTTTTGTTTTAATAAATTGATATTCATTTCTACTTCAGCTGTTGCTTTTTGGGTTTTTTCTGCTAGTTTTCTAACTTCATCAGCAACCACAGCAAAACCACGACCATGCTCACCAGCACGAGCTGCTTCAATAGCTGCATTTAAAGCTAGCAAATTGGTTTGGTCTGATACATCTTTGATTAAATTAATTACATTTGTAATTTCATCAACGCTTCTATGGAGATTTTGTGCAGTATCACGAGATTTACTTGATGATTCAGTGATTTTTTCAAGTGATGTTATGATATTTTCAGATACTTGTTTAAGATTTACTATCATATCTACACAATCTGCTGAAAGAGTTTCTATTTCTTGAGCTCTTGATAAATCACCCTCAATATCTTTTTGAACAAAAGAAACGCTTTCTTTCATACCTTTTACCATAATGTCAAATAGTGAGAATTTGATTTTATCTTCTTCTTCATTATTTGCCTTTGCAGTAATTTCATTTTTTAATTTCGCAATTTCAGCTTCTAATTTTTCTTTTTCTGCTATTGCTCTATTTAATTTTTCCTGCAATTCATTTTGGAGGGTGTTATCTTTGTTAAAAAACATAAATACCCCCCCCATCAAGCTTTACTTTTAATAGAATTTAAATAATTATTTAAATCATCTTTTAATTTTAATTTTTCCTTTTTCATTCTAGCTATTTCTAAATCATCTAAATGAATTCTACCTTCTTCAGCATCTTTTATCTTATGATCTAATTCATTATGAGCTTCAAAAAGCTTATCAAAATGTGCGTCTTTACCTTTTAAATTCGTGATTAACTCTCTATGTTCGTGTAACATAACTTCTCCTTAATTTTTAGTAATGTGTATTAATATGGTAACTAAAATAAATTACAAACAGATAACATTTATATTTTATTTTAAACTTTCAGGAGTTTGCTTATTTTTAATAATTTTTTTAACTTCTTTAATACTTTCTGGAGTTCCTATTAACAATAATTTAGTCCCCGTTCCAATCATTGCATCACCTTTTGGCATAGGTAAAAAATTATTATTTGCATCTTTTATTCCGATTACGCTAACATTTGCTAATTGTCTAAAAGCTACATCTTTTAATCTTCTAAATCTAACCCAACTTTCATCAGGAACTTTAACTTCTTCAATATCAATACTTTGGTCTCTTGTGTATAAATATTGCTCTAATAGATTTTCCATTTCAGGTCTTACACTTACAACGCTAAGTCTTTGAGCTGCTAATTTCGTAGCTAATACAACCGTATTTGCCCCTAGCTTTTTAAGTCTTGCTGCGTCGTGTTCGGAATTTGAAATCGTTATTATAGAATAAGGACTAATTCTTTTTATATCTTTTTCATATAGTCTAGCACTAGCAATTATTGCTATATTATCAGCAGAATTTGGGCTAAGAGAAATAATTCCTTTCGCACTTGATAAATGTGTTTTTAAAAATGCCAAATCACTATGTGGCGGGCATTTAATATAGAATGGATATTTATTTGCTTCAGCAATTTTTTCAAAATCTGGTATATCATCTACTACTACAAAAGGTGTATATGTTTGTTTAAATTGTTTTGCTAATTCTTGGGTAAATTCGTTGTGATAACATATAACATAATGATTTTTTAATCTTGCTATTTTGTATAGCATTCGTTTTTCCTTAATAATTCTTGTTAATTCGCCTTTTTTTAGAACTTCAATCACAATACCTATTGAAAAAGTAAAAGTAACAAAGCCTAATAATACATAGCAAATCGTAAAAAATCTACCAGCAGGAGTGATTGTAGCTACTTCAGTATAACCTAAAGTTGTAAAAGTCATACCTGCTTGATAAATCCCATCAAGTAATGAAAAATTACTAGTAAGCATATAACCAATCGCCCCAAATAGCATCATTACAACAACTGCTATTAATGGGAGACGAAAAGGTTTTAATTGTTCGTAAAACTCGGTATTTATATCAACTTCAGGTTTTCCACTTTCAGCCCAACCGAGCAATTTGCCTAGCTTTTTAAAAAAGCTCATAAAAATTCTTTATAAAAATTAGTTAGCTCTTCTTTTTTTTAGTGTGCGTAATGTTGAAGCTGCAACTCTAATTTTTTTAGTTGTGCCATCGCCTAAATCAATGCGAATAGTGCGTAAATTAGGTAAAAATCTTCTTTTTGTTTTATTGTTAGCGTGGCTAACATTATTTCCTACCATAGGACCTTTACCTGTTAATTGACAAAATTTTGACATCGTAAATCCTTTTTTTGTGTTCTTGTAAAAATAAAAGTATTAATCATAGCATCTTAAGCTTAATTTTTTTTTTAAGTTTTAATGATATTCTATAAAAAATAATTTTAAGGATTAAAAAATGTATGTTGCTCCTAGTTTATTGTCTGCTGATTTTTTAAATTTGGCTGAAGATATTAAAAAAGTTGAGGCTGCTGGTGCTGATTTATTGCATATTGATGTAATGGACGGACATTATGTTCCAAATCTAAGCATTGGAACTTGCACTACAAAAGCTATTGCTAAAGTTGCTACTATTCCTTTAGATGTGCATTTGATGGTAAGAGAAGTTGATAAATTTGTTGATTTGTTTTTAGATATAAAACCTAAATTCTTAAGCTTTCATATAGATGCTACTACTCATCCTTTAAGATTGATTGATTATATTAAAAAACACGGCGTAAATCCTTCAATAGTATTAAATCCACACCAGAATTTAAATGAGATTGAATATGTTTTAAGTGAAGTTTCTATGGTGCTTTTAATGAGTGTAAATCCTGGTTTTGGTGGTCAAAGCTTCATACCAAGCACTCTTAGAAAAATCAGTGCCTTAAGAGAAATGATTGATAAGAATAATTATAAATGCTTCATTGAAGTTGATGGCGGAGTAAATGGCTTAAATATTGCAGATATTGAAAGAGCAGGGGCTGATATAGTTGTGGCTGGAAATTATGTATTTAGTAGTAATGATTATAAAGTCGCAATTAATTCTTTAAAAATGGAATTTTGATGGATTATAACGAGCTTTATAAAAAACAAATTGCTAATTGTGATAAGATTTTAGAAAGGCTACTTACAAGTAGTATTAATTATAAAGATTTAAAAAACCAATACGAAAATGCCTTAAATTTTGAGATAACTTATGAAACTCTTTTAATGTTAGGGCTTGATATTACGCTAAAACAAAATCAAGAAGTATTTTTAAACTCAAGAAATAAATTAATTCAAGATGAGATTTTTTGTGTTGTTGATATTGAAAGCACAGGCTCAATTAGTAACGGGCAAATCATAGAAATTGGTGCTGTTAAGATAAAAAATGGCGAGATTTTAGATGAATTTGAAAGCTTTATTTATGCAAACGAAGTGCCTGAAAATATAGTTGAGCTTACAGGAATTACAACGCAAATGCTAAAAAATGCTCCTAGAAGTGCTAGGGTTTTAGCTGATTTTAGATTGTTTTTAGGTAATGCTATTTTTGTAGCTCATAATGTATCTTTTGATTATGGTTTTATCGCAAAAGAAAGTCTTGAATACTTAAATGCTCCATTGATTAATAGAAAGCTTTGCACGATTATGTTAGCAAGGCGTTGTATTGAATGTGATAAATATGGTCTTGATAGTTTAAAAAATGAATTAGGTATAATTAGCACTCATCATAGGGCTTTAAGTGATGCAAAAGCTTGTGCTGATATTTTGAATTATTGTATTAATTCTTTAAAAGGTTCGCAAATTAAAACAAGTAATGATTTGATTTTATATTCACGCTCTAAGATGAAAAAATAAGAATTTAAAAGTGGCTATTAAAAGCCACTTTATTATTTTTTAGTGCTTTTTGGGGTGCAAAGCATATTAATGTAGCGACCTTCAAATAAAGGTGCTTTATCCATATTTGCAATATCGCTAATTTCTTCATAAATTTTTAAAAGTAGCTCTTCGCCTGATTGTGGATTGCTTAATTCACGACCTTTTAAAAATATTGACACAATTATAATATTTAAACATTTTATGCTTTTTATTAAGCACTTAAAAGATAGCATATTTTTTATTATTAAATTAGAATATAAAGTCAATGTAATTTTTGATGAAAATATTTAAAGAAATCTTTAGCACTAAGGCTAAAGATTTTGTAATTAGAATGTATATCTTACAACAGCGTTAATTTGATTGTCAATATTAAAATCAGCTCCGAAAGTTCTTTCGTAACCTAAGTTTAATCTTAAATTATCATTAAACTTATAATCACCTGTTAGATTTAAGTAAAATTTATTATCTCTTTTACCTTTTATTGTTTCACTTGCTTTGCTTGATTTTGCGATTATTATAGAATCACTTGGCTTATTAACATCCATAATATAACCAGCACCTAGTCTTATATTGGCATTATCATTTACCTTAAATCCTGAGAATACTGCAGGTTTTATATGTAAATTAGAATTAGCCTTACTTGTAATGCTTATAGCATTATTTTCTAAGTTAGTTTTAGGTGTATAATCAAATATAGTTTCTATGCTAGGCTCAACATAAAATCTATTTAAATCAAATCTTTTACCAAGTTCAAAACTTGCAATAAATCCTGTCTTGCTATCTTTTAAACCTTTTAAAAGCTCTGAATTGTATTTAACATTATAATGATTTGCTTTAATTACTAAATCAGCATATAAATCATTGTTTGAAATATAGCTTGTATATAGACCAAACCCGTAATTATTTCCTTTTAAAACATCACTAGATTTAGAATTAGAAATATTAGCCATAATTCCTGTAATTACATTGCCATCTGCAAAATCATTAGCTTTATCAGCTCCAAATTGAACTTCAAATGAATTAAGTTTTACATCATCTATACTTGCGTTTGTATAATAAGCTCTAGCCCAAACGCCTAATTCTTTATCTAAACCTCTAACTTCACCTAATCTTTTATTCATATTATTCCAAGCAAAAGTATTGATTAGATTTATTCCCTTTGAAATAACTTGAGCTTGAGCTTTAGCGTTTTTGTTGATTTTAATATCTTTTATAAAATCATCTGCTATTTGGTTTTTATCAATTGGATTTGTTACACCTGTATCAGGTTTGTTATCTGGTTTATTTTCAGGATTTGTTACACCTGTGTCTGGAGTTGTTACTCCTGTATCAGGTTTAGAATTGTCTGGTTTATTTTCAGGATTTGTTACACCTGTATCCGGTTTAGAATTATCTGGAGTTTCAGGGCTTATACTAATTGTTTGTTTAGCTAGATTATCTAATGCAGCTTTTAAGCCTTCATTACCATTATAATCGCCTGCGCTTTGATTTACTAATTTACCTAGCTCACTTGTCTTATCGCCGTTTGCAATGCTAACAATATTATCTGCATTAAGTCCTGTATCGCTTACTTTACCATTCTTATTAGTAGTTATCGCATAGGTTAGATAATCCCCTAGCATTGCACTAGCAATATAATCATTATTTATCACATAATCACTTATTCCATCGCTAATCTTGTAATCTTTAAAGAAAGTTTTTAGCTCTGCTGTTCCTGTTCCTTTTTTAAGTATTGCTAAAGGTAGATTTGCATTGATTTTGCTTGTATCAAGCTTATTATCACTCATAACATTAAGTAATACTAATTCATTGTTTGCTCCGCTTGTGTTTTCTCTTGAGATTATTGCACCTGTGTAGCTTTCTTTGTTTGCTCCTAGGTAATAAGCTGTATTATTTGAAGTAAGGCTATTTGCTAGAACTCTTTTTGCTACTTTTGAATTTTTTATATCTAAAGTATGTGCTCTAACACTATTTGTAGCTATTACATTATCTAAGTTTATATTACTTGTGTTTGCTATATTTAGGTTAATCTCATTTTTTTCATCAACAAATTCATTGTAAAAATTATCTTGGTTAATTAATGCTGAAGTTGTATAGCCTTTAGAACCTGATAATTGCATATTTATAGTGCTATTTTTAATCGTTCCTTCACCTATAATGCTACCACCAATATAATATTTATCACCTGTATCAAGCCTATCTATATCATAAGCACCTGCTCTTATAGTCTTAATAGCCTTTACCTTGCTTTGCTTTCCGCTCTCACTAGTGTTTAGGGTTAGTTTTGTAACATAAATATCATCATTGAATGTAGAGCCTTTAGAATCAAGACTACCTTTATATTTACCAGTACCAGTAGAATCTATACCACTTACTTTACCACCAACAATACTATCAGTCAATGTTACCTTATCATAAGAATTTATTGAAGTAGTTATATTTGAATTTGTAATTCCTAAAATTCCAGTAGATTTTATCTCTTTTATTGTAGAATCTTTAATTGTTAAATTTTTACTAACACTTATTAATCCTATATTAGAATTTGTAATTGTTAAATCCTTGCCAAACTCTATATTTGTTACATCAGCGTGATTGATTGATCCTGTTGTTTCATAAAAATTATCTACTTTTACCAAATTATCTTTTGTCCCATTTAGATTAACATTAGAATATGATATTCCATTAATGCGTCCTCCATTTGCATCAATTGTTCCGGTAGTTTTGGAAATAGAATTAACGGCAGAATTTGTTAAATCAATTTTTATTCCTTGCCCATTTTCTATGTAGTCTAAATAAGAATTTGTAGCTTTTATATTTTTAAAATTTATGATATATGAATCAACAAAACTGTTTTCAGCTATAAAATTATTTCCATTATTAAATTTTGCAGTTTCGAGATAACTTTTAATTAAAGAATTTTTTATAGTAATATTATTACTATTACTAATAGTTTTACTTCTTGAGTCCCAAAAAGAATTATCAAAACTTATAGGAAAATTTTTGTTACTTAATCCTTCTGAAAAATATACATTTACATTATCAGCACTTTCTTCTGTAATATCTGTGATATTTTTAAGATTTGTCTTGTAATAATCTGGTTTTTTATTATCAAAAGGACCAAAATTATCATTAAATGGTTTATGAATATCTGGAAAAGTTTTAAAATCAAAGCTTTCCACCTTAGCTTTATCTACAACATTTATTGTTGCACCAAATAAGTTTGAAGAGATACATAGACTTGCAATTAATGAGAGTTTAAATACCCCCCCCCCGTTACACTAAAATTTTGTTTCATAACATTCCTTTAAAAAAAATTGAAATGCTATTATCTTAAAATCTAACTTAAAGATTAATAAATATAAATGATTTTTTTTAAAAAATATCAATAAATTTCAATAATTATTATAAAGATTAAGGCAAATTAATTGCCTTAATGATAAGTTTTTATTTTTTAGTGCTTTTTGGGGTGCAAAGCATATTAATGTAGCGACCTTCAAATAAAGGTGCTTTATCCATATTTGCAATATCGCTAATTTCTTCATAAATTTTTAAAAGTAGCTCTTCGCCTGATTGTGGATTGCTTAATTCACGACCTTTTAAAAATACTCTAAATCTAACATGCTTTCCTGATTTTAAAAACTCAATAGCGTGTTTAACTTTATAGTTAATATCATTTTGAGCAATTTTTACAGAAAGTTTAATTTCTTTTACTTCAATGACTTTTTGTTTTTTCTTAGCATCTTTTAGCTTTTTTTCTTGTTGATAACAAAATTTGCCATAATCCATAATCTTACAAACAGGTGGTTTAGCATCTTTTGCGATTAATACCAAATCAAGTCCTAAACGATTAGCAAGTGCATTAGCCTCATCACTGCTAATTATGCCATATTGTGTTCCATCATCACCTATACATCTAACCTCTGCTAAATCTATTTCTTCATTTAACAATACATCTTTTTCTTTACTCAAAATACTACCTCGTTTTGTTTTTCTTTAATTAGTTTCAAAAATTCCTCCATTGTAAGTGTTGATTGTTGTTTAGCTCTTCTATCTCTTAAAGCTATTTGATTATTATTTATTTCTTCATCTCCGATTACTGCTATATAAGGCACTTTTAACATTTCTGCATTTCTTATTTTTTTACCTAGAGTATCGTTTTTCTCATTAATATCAGCATCAACTCCAAGCTCTAATAATTCCTTTTGTAATGCTTTTGAATACTCAATATGTTTTTCACCTACTGGCAAAATCATAACTTGAATTGGAGCTATAAAGAATGGTAATTCTCCTGCTGTATGCTCAAGCAATATGCCTAAAAATCTTTCAAAACTTCCAAGTAAAGCACGATGAAGCATTACAGGGCGTTTTTTTTCATTGTTTTCGTCTGTATATTCAAGCTCAAATCTTTCAGGTAGGTTAAAATCTACTTGAATAGTTCCACATTGCCATTTGCGTTTAAGTGCGTCTAGGATTTTAATATCAATTTTTGGACCATAGAAAGCTCCACCACCTTCATCAACTCCGTATTTAATACCTTCTTCATCTAAAGCTTCCATTAAAGCTTTTGTAGCAACTTCCCAAATCTCATCACTTCCTATTGATTTTTCAGGTTTTGTTGAGATTTCTAGTTCCCATTCAAATCCAAAAGTTACCATAATTTTTTTAGCAAAATCTAAAATCTCTTTTACTAAGGTTTTTATTTGACTTGGCATACAGAAAATGTGGCTATCGTCTTGAGTAAATTCACGAACTCTTAAAAGCCCGTGTAAAGCCCCACTCATTTCATGGCGATGAACCATTCCGTATTCAAAGAATTTAATAGGCAAATCTTTATAACTTCTACCTTCACTTTTATAGCAGAATACATGTCCTACGCAGTTCATTGGTTTTATTCCGTATTCTTGCTCATCAATTCTAGTAAAATACATATTTTCTTTATAGTTTGCATAATGTCCGCTTGTTTTCCAAACGCTAGAATTTAGCAATTCAGGGCCACGAACAGGCTCATAAAATCTAACTCTATGGGCTTTATATAAAATATGCTCTAATTTATTTCTAACTCTTGCACCATTTTTAAGCCATAATGGTAAGCCGCCACCAATTTGTTCGCTAAATGTGAATAATTTTAAATCATTTCCTAGTTTTCTATGGTCTCTTTTCTTAGCTTCTTCTATCATTGTTAGATAGTCTTTTAAAGCTTCTTTTGTTGCAAATGCGATACCATAAATTCTAACTAGCATTTCATTTTTTTCATCGCCGCCTAAATAAGCACCTGCTAATTTTGTTAATTTAAAATTCTTAAGCATTTTGGTGTGTGGTAAATGTGGCCCACGACATAAGTCGGTAAATTCGCCTTGAGAATATGTGCTAATCTCTCCACTTAAACGACTTAAAACTGCTTGTTTTAATTCATCATTTTTAAACTTTTCGCAAGCAGCTTCATAGCTCATCGTATTTTTTATCATAGGAGAGCCTTTTTTTGCAAGCTCTTTCATTTTATCTTCAATTACTTTTAAATCTTCTTCGCTGATTTTTTCATCTACTTTAAAATCATAATAAAAACCTTCATCAACGCAAGGTCCTACGAAAAATTTAGCATTTTTATATAATTGTGTAATAGCTTCAGCTAAAAGGTGAGCACAGCTATGGCGAATTATCTCAAGTGCCATAGGACTATCATCATAGAAAATTGGCTTAAGTCCTGCTCCATCAGTGCTTAAAGTATCATAAATATTTTTATCTTTATCGTAATATCCTATTATTTCCATTATTAATCCTTTAAATTTTTATAAATTTCATTAAGATTTTTATACAAACTATCATAGTTTATATCATTTTGCTCTAGTAGTTCATATAAGATTACATTGTCTTCTTTACCATTCCAAAGTTTTTTATAAGTTCCATTTTTATAGCCGTTATCTTGGCGGAATTTATTTAAGACATTTTTACCAATGTAGATTTTATAAAGTCTTGTAAATTCTAACTCACAACTACACATTAGCTTTAAAAATATTTCTGTAATTTGTGTTATGTTTAGCTCTTTTGTACTACTTGTGTGAATTAATTCTCTTGAAAGTTCTAAAATATCATTTAAATTTTTATTTGTTTTATTGAATTTAAATTCTGAAATCGTGTTTATAAGTTCTTTTTGTTGATTTTGCATAATTGCAAGGCTTAAAATAAAATGCCAAATATCAACTAATTCAATTTGAATATTTTCTAAATCCCAACTAGCATCTATGCTTTTCCAATGTTTCCAAGGCATAGAATCAACGAGTTCAGCACATTCCATATAAATACAACGAGCAAAATCAATTAAGCGATTTTCCTTTGTATAACCTTTTTCCCAACCAATTCCGCAAGTTGCGTTATTTAAAGCTTGTTGTAAGCTTAACATATCATTAGTATATTGTAATTTCATCATCCCTTCTACATCAAAAAATATCAAAATACTAGCAAAATTATTTAACAATCAAGCGTAGTGCTAAAATTTTTTTTAACTTGTGCTTTAAAATATAAATAATCATCTTTAAAACTCACTTCGCAAATATCATTGCTTTTTGGATAAATAGTAGCCTTTTCATCAACTAATTTAAGCATTCTAGCATAATAAAAACAAGCGTTCATTCCAGTTCCACAAGCTAAAGTTTCTCCAACTCCACGCTCATAAGTTCTAACATACAAAACCCCATCTTTAAAAGTTGCGTAATTTACATTTGCGTCATATTTTTCTCTTAAATATTTAGCATTTTCTTCGTTGTAGTTTTGCACTCCATCAAGAGTTACTAGGTGTGGCACACCTGTATCAATTAGGCAAAATACATTTTGAAATTCCACTAAATTTTCGTGTATAACCTTAGCTTTAGTTAGTCTAATTTCTACAAAATCATCATCAAAAATTGTCGCCTTAATAATCCCTGCACCAGTTAAAAAGCTCATATTTTTATTTGCTAAATTTTGAGTATAAGCAAAATGTGCCGCAGCTCTTGCACCATTGCCACACATATTAGCTTTTGAGCCATCTTGATTGTAAAATCCCCAAGTAAAATCATAATCTTTATCATTTTTTTTGATTGCAATAAGCCCATCAGCACCTATTCCACTATGTCTATTGCATAATTTTATGGCTAATTTACTTAAATAATTTTCATCTAAATTATCAGTTTGAAAAATAATAAAATCATTTCCATTCGCGTAGTATTTATGAAATTCCATGTTTTTCCTTTAGTTTTTGGATAAGTTTTAGCGAGTTATCTTTAAAATCTTCTAAATTACTATCGTTTTTGATTAAATAACTTGCAAATTTTATTTTTTTGTCTATGTGTAATTGAGAATTTAATCTTAGTTTTGCTTCAAATTCTGTTAAATTATTTCTATTCATAAGCCTTGTTAAAGATAATTCATAAGGGCAATAAATCACAATTTTATTAAGTAAAAAATTATAATTGCTATTTTCAAAAAACAAGGGAATTTCTACAAAAATTATTTTATTTTTATTTTTTTTGATTTTTTTGAGAATTTCTTTTTTGATTTTTGAGTGCATTATTTTTTCTAATTTCTTTTTAGCAAATTTATCTGTAAAAATCACATTAGCTACCGCTTGTTTTTTATCTTTTAAAGATTTAAGATTTGATTTTTTTATATTTAATTTTTTACGAATTTGTTTCCATTTGTAGCAAAAAACTTTTGAAGAAATTTCATCAGCACTAATACAAAATATTTTATTTTCCTTAGCAATATTTAAAAATGTAGATTTTCCACAAGCAATGCTAGATGTGATAACATAAATATTTTTATAAAATAGGTGTTTTTTTATCTTAATTTTTCTTATCAAAACCGACTCTTTTTATCATTATCATAATATTATTTACTTAGATAATTTTGTTTATTTTCTTAAGCCTAATTTTAAGGCAATAATGTATTATTTAGGTTACTTTTAAAAATTTAGTAAGGAGACAGCTATGGAGAACAAAAGAAGAGCTTTTCTTAAAAAAGCATTAAGTGCTGGAGCTACCTGTGCTGTTGCTAGTGTAGGTTTAAATGCAGCAACAAGTAGCGAAAATAATGGCTCTGGCGTAGTATCTGGTCGTGCAAAGAAAAAAGAAGTATTGTATAAAAAGACCCTTCACTGGGAAAAATTTTATAAAATTGCATATTAATTTATAGAAAGGATTTAAATGCGTAATCTAGGTAGAAGAAGCTTTTTAAAGCTTGCAGCAGTTGCAGGTGCTAGTACTACCGCATTTGGTGCAACAAACGCAGCTTTAAAGGCAGATGAAAAAGTTAAAATGCCTTATGAAGGTAGCAAAAGTGTTCGCACAATTTGCACTATTTGTAGTGCTGGATGTGGTATCGAAGCAGAAGTAGTAGATGGTGTGTGGGTTAGACAAAATAACGCAATAGACCATCCAATATCATTAGGAAGTCATTGCTGTAAGGGGATTGACCAAATTGATTTAACTAAATCAAAATGCCGTGTTAAATACCCGTTAAAAAGAGTTAATGGTAAATGGGAAAGAATTAGTTGGGAACAAGCTGTAAATGAAATCGGCGATAAAATGCTAGATATTAGAAAAGAAAGCGGTCCTGATAGCGTAATGTTTTTAGGTTCAGCTAAATTTAACAACCAACAAGCATATTATTTTAGAAAATTTGCTGCATTTTGGGGAACAAACTCAATAGATCACGTAGCTAGAATTTGACACAGCGCAACAGTAGCCGGTGTGGCTAATACTTGGGGATATGGCGCTATGACAAATCATTTTGGTGATGTTGTAGGTAATACAAAATGTATGATAATTTTTGGTGCTAATTCAGCAGTTGCAAATCCTATTGGATTTAAACATATGCTTCAAGCTAAAGATAGAAATAATGCTAAATTAATAGTAGTTGATCCTATTTTTACAAGAACTGCAGCTCACGCTGATATTTATGTAAGAATTCGTCCTGGAACTGACATTGCATTTGTATATGGAATGTTAAATATCATTTTTGAAAATGGTTGGGAAGATAAGGAACTAATCAAAAATAGAACTTATGGTGTTGATTTAATTCGTGAAGAAGCTAAAAAATATACTCCTAGCGAAGTTGCTGATATTTGTGGATGTAGTGAAGATTTATTAATTCAAGTTACAAAATTATTTGCAACTACAAAACCAGCTACATTATTCTGGGCATTAGGTATTACTCAACATTCAGTTGGTAGTTCTAATACTCGTATTTTAGCTATTTTACAATTAGTATTAGGAAATGTTGGTGTGCCAGGTGGTGGGACTAATATTATCCGTGGGCATGATAATGTTCAAGGTGCAACCGATATGGGATGTTTAGCAGATACACTTCCTGCTTATTATGGTCTTGCTGAAGGTGCTTGGAAACATTTTTGTAATTTTTGGGGCGTTAGTTATGAAGATATGCAAAAACGCTTTGCTGATGATAGTGCTAATGGTGGCAAAAATTGGATGTTTGAAAAAGGCTTTAGTTTATCTCGTTGGTGGCAAGGTGTTAAAGGTGTAACTCCTTATGGAACAGATAAAACTTACACTAATGCTCCTGTTAGAGTTCTTTGGGTTCAAGGAACTGGAATTACTTCTATGGCTCACACTGTTAAAATTCAAGAAGCACTTAAAAAGCTTGATTTAATAGTAGTAGCTGAACCATTTGTAAATGAAGTAGCAGTTTTAGCAGATCGTCCTGATGGAATTTATATATTACCTGCTTCAACTCAATTTGAAACAGAAGGATATGTAACAGCGACCAACCGCTCTATGCAATGGCGTAATCAAGTTATAAAACCAATTTATGAGAGTAAAGAAGATCAAGATATTATGTTTATGTTTGCTAAGAAATTTGGCTTTTATAAAGAATATACTCGTGGTATGAAACTTGAGCTTCAAAATCATAAATTAGTTCAGGTAATTCCTGATGATGTTGATGCAAAATGGCCTGATGATGCTACAAGAGAAATGAGTAATGGTTTATTATCAATTGGTCTTCGTGGTATTAGTGCAGAGCGTTTAAGAAAGCATCAAAAAAATTGGGCTAATTTTGACCCTGATACTTTAATGGGTATTGGTGGAGATGTAAAAGGCGAATACTATGGCTTACCTTGGCCTGTGTGGGATGCAAAACACCCTGGAACTGCTATTTTATGGAATCCAAATGTGCCTTATGAAAAAGGTGGAATGGGCTTTAGAAATAGATTTGGACTTGAGCATAATGGAGTTAGTCAGTTAGCTGATAATTCATTTACCCCTGTTGGTTCTAAAGTTAAAGGTGGTTATCCTGAAATTAAAAAAGATAATATTGAACAAGTGTTTGGTATTAAATTAAGTGATGAAGAAAAAGAATTAATGGGTAATTCTTGGAGCACAGATATTTCAGGAATTATATTAGAAAAATGCCGTGAAAAAAGTGCTTGTTGTTTAGGAAATGCAAGAGCTAGAACTATAGTTTGGGAATTTAGCGACCAAATTCCAAAACATAGAGAGCCAGTGCATTCACCAAGATGGGATTTAGTGCAAAAATATCCAACATTTGATGACCAAGAAAAGCCTAATTTCCGTGTTACAACTATGTTTAAATCAGAGCAAATGAAACAAGATTGGAGCAAAGAGTTCCCTATTATTATCAGTTCAATGCGTTTAGTAAATCTAAGTGGTGCTGGAATGATTGAAAGAACCAGTAAATATTTAGCTGATATTACACCTGAAATGTTTGCTAATGTTCATCCAGAGCTTGCAATGCAACACAATATTGGTGATGGAGAAATGATGTGGATACATAGCCCACAAGGAACTAAAATTAAAGTAAAATGTATTCATAATAGAAGCGTAACTCCAGATAGAATTTGCTTACCTTACAATTTTGCTGGTGTTTTACAAGGAGTTGATTTAAGCCACAATTATCCAGAAGGCACTAAACCTTATACAATAGGCGAAATGTCAAATACGGTAACTAATTATGGTTTTGATCCAAATACACAAATTAGCGAATATAACGCTGGACTTTGCAAGATAGAAAGGGCATAAAAATGGCTAGAATGAAGTTTTTTGTTGATAAAAATCGTTGTATTGGTTGTTTTGCTTGTCAAGTTGCGTGTTCAAGCGGACATGAAGTTCCTGTTGGTATTAAAAGAAGAAAAGTAATTACTTTAAATGATGGTATTGAAGGCAAAGAAGTATCAATGACAATAGCATGTCAGCATTGCACTGACGCACCTTGTGCTCAAGTTTGCCCTGTTAAATGCTTTTATATTCGTGAAGATGGTATCGTATTACACGATAAAAAAGAATGTATTGGTTGTGGTTATTGCTTATATGCTTGTCCATTTGGTGCTCCACAATTTCCAAGAGATGGAGCATTTGGAATTAAAGGCGAAATGGATAAATGTACAATGTGTGCAGGAGGTCCTGAAGAGACAAATAGTGATGAAGAAAGAGAGCTTTACGGACAAAACCGCATAAGCGAAGGAAGAGTGCCTATTTGTGCTGCTGTATGTGCTACAAATGCACTTTTAGTTGGAGATGAGAGCGAAGTTTCTAATGTATATAGAAAGCGTGTTTTAACTAAAAATGCAAATGTTAATTTAAGTAATATGTTTATTTAATTTAAATTAGGAGAGATGATGGAATTTTTAATTTTTGTTGGAGTTTTACTAGCTTTAATCATAGTCATTTTAATAAAGTCTATAATTATAGTATCGCAAAGCGATATTGTAATAGTTGAGCGATTAGGTAAATTTCACAAAGAATTAAGCGGAGGATTTCATTTAATCTTTCCTTTTATTGATATGGTTAAATCAATAATTACTATTAAAGAGCAACTAATAGATATAGAAAAACAACAAGTTATTACAAAAGATAATGTAAATATTTTAGTTGATGGGATAGTTTTTCTAAAAGTAACAAATGGAAAAATGGCATTTTATAATGTTGAAAATTATAAAAAAGCTATATCAAATTTAGCTATGACAACTCTTAGGGGTGAGATTGGCGGTATGTATCTTGATGATACTTTAAGTAGTCGTGATAGTTTAAATAGTGCTTTACAAATTGCACTTGGAGATGCTGCTGATAACTGGGGTGTAAAAATTATGAGAGTGGAAATTTCTGAAATTTCAGTTCCTAGTGGCATAGAAGAAGCAATGAATTTACAAATGAAAGCTGAAAGAGAAAAAAGAGCTATAGAATTAAACGCTGAAGCACAAAAAGTAGCACTTATAAAAAATGCTGAAGCATTAAAGCAAGAGCAAGTTTTAAACGCTGAAGCAATAGAAAGAATGGCTGATGCTAAAAAATACGAACAAATTGCATTAGCTCAAGGTCAAAAAGAAGCTATGAATAACATAAATGAAGCAATGGCACAAAACATTAATGCAGCTGAGTTTTTATTAGCTAAAGGCAGAGTAGAAGCATTTTTAGCTTTAGCAAAAAGTGAAAATAAAGATAAAATATTAGTTCCTTATGAAAGCACTGAATTAATAGGAGCTTTAAGTGTATTAAAAGAATTTGTAGGCAAAAAATGAGTAGCCTATATTTACTTTGTATAGGAATATTTTTAGGAATTTTAGAATTATTAGTCGGTAGTTTTTATATAATATTTTTTGCTATAGGATTTATTATTGTCGGTGCAATTAATTTAATAAAGCCATTAGATTTAGAATTACAAATAATATTAATTGCTGTTATATCTCTTGTTTTACTTATAATTTTTAAATTTTTTGTTAAAACTAAAAAAGTAGAGAATTATGACGATGATTTTTTAAATACTCAAGGCGAAGGCGTTGTTAAAAATGGTATGATTTATTATAAAGGCTCATTTTGGCAAACAACTGATAATTTAACCTTAAAAGAAGGTGAAATTGTAAAAATTGAAAAAATCCACAATAATAAAGTAAAAATTAAACAAGATTAATTTTTATAACTTTCAATAATATTTTTTAATTTATAAAATACAACCACAAACAATAATATTACATAACTTAAACCATAAATGCTACATAAATTACATAATAATGCAAATTGAAATTCTATGTTTGATTATTTTTTATAATCAAACATAATTTAAGTTATATTTAATTTATACAAATTATCTTCCAAGAGATAGAGCATTTGGAATTAAAGGTGAAATGGGTAAATATACAAAGTATGCTGTTGTATGTATTATAAATACACTTTTAGTTGGAGATGAGAGCGAATTTTAATGTATATAGAAAGCGTGTTTTAACTAAAAATGCAAATATAAATCTAAGCAATATGTTTATTTAAACTTTAGCCCCTTTTTTAGTGCTGATTCATATTTTAAATTCTTTAAATTTTATTTAATTTTTAACAAGTAAAAACCCTAAATTAAAAGTATTAAACATATTAATCAAAGTAATAGCTAATTTAAAAATCACAATTGCTAATTAACAAATTAGTTTCAATTTAAAAACAATTTAAGAAATAATTTTATATAATGATTATGAAAATTCTTTTCATTATAAATTAAAAAAAGGTATTAAATGTTAAACTTAATGCAAATTGGTGGTTTATTTATGTGGCCTATTTTTGTTCTTTTAGTGCTTAGTTTTGCTGTGATATTAGAAAAAATAACAAATATATATTTATGTCAATTTTCTTTTAATAATAATTTTAAAATCAAAATAAAAAAAGCAATATATGATAAAAATTTAATTGAATTAAAAAATATATGTTCAAATAAAAATTCTATATCAAATAGTATACAAAAAGCTATAAATATATACGAAAAAAATAATTTAAATGAATTTGAATTAGAAAATATTCACTTTAATGAAATAAAAAAACTTGAGAAGAATGGTTTTATCTTAGGTATAAGCATAAGTATATGTCCTCAACTTGGTCTTTTAGGAACCGTTACTGGTATGATTTCTTCATTTGCAGCTCTTAGTAAAGAAGCAAATGAAGAATTAGTAGCGGCTGGAATTAGTGAAGCTTTATATACAACTGCATTCGGATTAATTGTAGCTATTTTTGCTCTTGTATTTCATATCATTTTCAATAAAAGAATTGATTATTTAAATAACGAAATCTACCTTAATTTAAATTATTTTAATAAGGCTTTTAATGAGAAGAATAAATAGAAAAAAACCTGAATTTATAGAAATTTCTATGTTGAATTTGATAGATGTTATTTTTATATTACTTATATTTTTTATGCTAAGTACTACATTTTCTAAATACTGGCATTATGAAATAAGTCTACCAAAAACAAATAATAGTGAAAACACAACTAAAGAAAATAATATAAAAGAAGTGATTTTAAATAAAGATTTAAACTTATACATAAAAAACAATAAAAATTTAATTTTTATAGATGATATAAACAAATATATAAAATCTTCAGATATTGTCTTATTAAGTGCCGATAAAGAAATAAGCTACGACAACTTAATTAAAACAATATCTATTATTAAAAATTCAAACATTAATAAAATCAAATTAAATATAGAAAGGTAAAAAAATGAAAAAAACTATTTTAGCATTTTCATTAATTGGTGCATTATATGCTGATACTTTGCTTGATACTCAAGTAATTAGCGATAGTGGATTTAGTGATAGCTTAGCTGATGTTAGCTCAAATTTATTTGTCATAAACAAAGAAGAGTTAAATAAAAAGAACTATCATGATTTAGGAGAAATTTTATCTTATCTTCCTAGTGTTTCTTTAAATCCTGTAGGTATAGGCAGTGCAATTGATATTAGAGGTCAAGGAAGTAGAGCTAATGCAAGGGTAAAAATCTTGTTTGATGGAGTTAGTCAAAACGCATTAGATACATCACATCTTGGAATTCCTTTTAATACAATAAGCGTAAATGATATTGAGCAAATTGAAGTTATTTCTGGAGGAGGAAGTGTAGTTTATGGAAATGGCACTAGTGGTGGTGTTGTCAATGTAATTACAAAATCAAGCTTAAAAAAAGATTATGCAAATCTTACTCTTGGGTTTGGTTCTTTTTCTCATAAAAGTATAGGAGCAAGTGCTGGTGCAAATATAAATGATAAAATATATTCTCATTTTGGAATTAATTATATAGATGAAAAAGGATATCAAAGAGCAGATTTAAATAAACTTTTAAATACTGATATTGGGTTTAAATTTAAACTAACAGACTATCAAAATTTAGATATCAATGCAAATTATATGCATAATGAATATAGAAATAGTCAAGCTTTAACCGAGCAAGAAATTGAACAAGATAGAAGATATGAAGGAATAATTTGTACTCAATATGAAATTTCAAGATTTGGCTTTATTTGCAAAAATCAAATTCTAGCAAGTCAAGATTCAACGAAAACTAGCAGTAGAAAGAACTATAATCTAAAATATAGCAATGAAATTAATGAAAATATTTTAACAGAATTTATGGCTTATTTGCAAGATAATAACTATGAAGATAAACAATTTTTTGATAGAAAAATAGGGGCTAATGCTAAAGCAAAACTAAACTATGATTTTTCAAATACAATATTAGGATATGAATATTTATATGCAAAAGGCAAAAGAGCTTCTACAACAACAAATATAGTTAAAAAAGATACTCATTCTATTTATGCAATAGAACAATTAGATTTTAATCCGTTTGGAATTGATATTGGTGCAAGACTTGAAAATTCTAAATACAATATAAATAGAAGTGATGGAATAGCTACAATAAACGATTCAAAAAACACAAACAACTATGGTGCAAATATTGTTTTATCTCATAAATTTATGGATACAAATAGTGTGTATTTTAAATTTGAACGTGGGTTTAACTCTCCATCTCCTTACGAATTAACCGACAAGGCTGATGGAAAAAACTATTCTATTAATAATTTAAAATCAGAAGATTATTTAAATTATGAATTAGGATTAAAAGGTTTAGTATTTGACCAATATGCAAGTATAAGTTTATTTTATACCCTAACAAACAATGAAATAAATGTAAATATGAGCCATTATCCTGTTGTTAAATGGACTTATGAAAATATTGCTAAAACAAAAAGATATGGAGTTGAAATAAGCTTAAATCAAAGCTTACTTGATGATAGATTAAACCTGTTTGAAACCTTTTCATATATTGATGCAAAAGTGGTTAAAGACAATTTAAACAAATACAAAGAAGGGCAAAAAATACCAAATGTATCACCTTACAAAATCAGTCTAGGAGCAAATTATAAAATAACTGACAAATTAAGCGTAAATGCTGATTATAGATTTTATTCTAAAACAAATTGGGATTATTTAAACAACAATAAACAATTAGAAAAGAAAGCTTATTCTTTAGTTGATGTTGGACTAAATTATGACTTTACCAAAAATATAAGTTTAAGTTTAGAAGCAAAAAATATCTTTAATACAAAATACAATCTAAACTGCAGTGGCCAAACTTGCCAAGTTGCACCTACAAGCACTTATTATATGCAAGTAAAAGCGAGATTTTAAACAATGAAAAAATCATTATTTCTAGCTTTAATTAGTATTTTATGTATGTTATTATCGCTTGGAGTTAGCTCGCCTCAATCTAATTTCGGCTTTCAAGCATTATATAGACTAATAAGCTTAAATAATGATTTAAACGACTTAGATATTTTATATCAAATATTCATAGAATTAAAAGCACCTAGAATATTATTAGCATTTATAGTTGGTGCTTTATTATCTAGTAGTGGAGCGGTTATTCAAGGATGTTTTTTAAATCCACTAGCTGATCCTTATATAATAGGAATAGCATCTGCTGCTACATTTGGTAGTTTAATTGCATTTATGTTTAATTTAAGTGAGATTTATTTTGGACTTTTTGCATTTTTATCTTGCATAATTTTTACATTTTTTATATTTTCCATTTATAAAAAAAATCAAAATATGGCAACTTTATTAATTTTAGGAATAGCCACTTCAACACTATTAGCATCTATAACATCTTTTTTTATATATTTAATAGGAGAAGATAGTTTTAAAATAAGTGCTTGGCTAATGGGGTACTTAGGTAATGCAAATTGGAATATAGTAGTAATTGTATATATTGCAAGCATAATATGTATTTTATATTTTTATATTAAAAGATATGAACTTGATTTATTATTATGTGGAGATGAAGAAGCTAATTCTTTAGGGCTTAATGCAAGTAAAAGTAAAAAATTATTTTTAATAATTGCATGCATTGCAGTTGCTTTTTCTGTAGCTTTTTGCGGGTTGATAGCATTTATTGGTTTAATTATCCCTCACACATTAAGAATGTATTTTAAAACTTCATCTAATAAAATAATAATTCCATATTCAATATTTATAGGAGGAATTTTTTTATTATTTTGTGATAACTTAGCATTCAATATATTATATCCCATAGAAATTCCTGTAGGCATTATTACTTCATTTTTTGGAGTTCCTTTATTTATATATTTAGCTTTAAGGAAAAACTATGCTTGAAATTAAAAATTTTTCATTCTCGTATCAAGACAAAATAATTTTTCACAATTTAAATATAAATTTTAATTCATCAAATTTTATAGGTTTAATGGGTAAAAATGGTTGTGGTAAAAGCACTTTAATTAAATGCATAATAAATTTGCTTTCATATAAAGGCGAAATTAGTTTTAAAAATAAAAATCTAAAACTCTTAAATCATAAAGATTTAAGTAATTTAATCTCTTATGTTCCACAAAAATCAAATCAATTTATGCCTATTAGCGTGAGTGATTTTATAATGATGGGCTTATTTAGTAAAAACAATTCATTTTATATACAAAATGATTACAAAAAACTTGATGAAATAATGGAATTTTTAAATATACAAAACTATAAAAATAATCTTACTAATAATTTAAGTGGTGGAGAATTTGCAAAAGTAATGTTAGCAAGAGCTTTAATAAAAAAACCAAAAATTTTATTATTAGATGAAATTTGTGCTCCACTTGATATTAATTACTCTATATTTTTAATGCAATTATTAAAAGACTTAGCAAAGGATGGTTTGCTTATATTAATGGTAATACATGATTTATTCACAAGTATTAGATTTTGTGATGAGATAGCTTTTGTTAAAGATAAAAATATTTTATTTTACGACAAAACAAGAATAGTTTTTAATAAAGAAAACATTAAAAATATTTTTGAATTTGATTGTGATATTTATGAAAATAAAAATAATTTAAATGTTATATTTTAGGAGAAAAAATGAAAAAAATTTTATTAAGTTTATTAATTTTAGTTAATTTAAATGCAAATAAATTAGTTGTCTTAGAACCTAGTGCTGTAGAAATATTATATGAGCTAGATAGTTTTAATAATATTTTAGCTATAGCTAACACCACCACTTCTACCATTTATCCAGAAGATAAAACAAAACTATTACCAAGCGTAGGAACATACACAAGACCAAACATTGAAAAAATAATAGAATTAAAACCTGATGTTGTAATAACAAGTCAACATTCATTAGGATTAGAAAAATTAAAAGAATTTAATATAAAAATTTTAGATTTTAAAGCTAATTCTTTCAAAGAGCTAAAAAACAATATTGCTAAATTAGGAGAAATTACAAACAAAAAAGATAAAGCGCAAGAAATCATCAAAGAATTTGAATTAGGAATTAAAGAATTTCACAATCTTGCAAAAGATAAAACAGCTATGTTTATTTTCTCATCAAACCCTATAATATTATTTTGTGATAACAATTTAGCAAATGATGTTATTAAAGCTTTTGGTATGAAAAATATATGTGATTTAAAAGAACAAACGCCAATAGTAAATAAAGAATATATAATAAGTAAAAATCCTGATTATATTTTTTATTTTAATGACGGAGATTTAAAAATTATAAGCAATTTTTTAAAACATACTAAAGCATTCAAAAACAATAATCTAATAAAAACAAATTCTTCATCAATACTTAGGGCAAGTCCGAGAATTATTATAAATATGAAAGAATTGTCAAAGGAATTATAATGAGATTTTTTATAATTTCTTTGATAATAAACATTGTCGCACTAACGATACCACTTAGCACTGAAGAAATTATAATTGATAATAAAAAAATTAATATTGAAATAATTGAAACAAAAAAAGAAGATTTTGTAAATAATCAAAAAATCCTTCAAGAAGAGATTTTCAACCAACAAAATAATTTATCAGAGCAAGTTATACAAAAAGAAATAAATATAAAAAATACAAATTTAAAAGCAAATAAAAAAGTAAAAATTAAAAAAGAAGCAAAACAAGATACTAAAAGCACAAGCAATACAGCAAATGAAAACAAAGAAGAAACTAAAGAAAATCTTATTACTAACAATCAGATTAATATGGTTAAAGAATATCCTAAAAATACAAATTCACAATTTTGCAAAAGCAATATAATTTTTAATGAACTTGATAATTCTTATCCTAAAAAAGCAAAAATGTTAAAACTTGAAAGGATAAGTAAAGTTAGCGTTAGATTTAGCATTTCAAACAGCGGAATAAATATTTTAAGCATTACTGGAAATGACTTCTTTGCAAATCATACAAAAAAACTAATTTTAGATATGAAATACAAAATACTAGATAATCAAGCTTTAGGCTGTGTATTTTTAAAAAATATAGAATATAGGATGAATTAATGGTTGTTTTATATCTTAGCAAAAATAATAGCAGTAAAAAAATAGCCTTAGAAATCGCTAAACTTTTAAATATTGATTGCTTTAATTTAGAGCATTATAAAGACATTGATAAGCATAAGTATATTTTCTTAGTATTTTGGTTAGAAAAAGGCAATATCACAAGCAATATGCCAAAAATACAAAATAAGATTTTAGGCATAATTTTTACTTGTGGAGCAGATAAAAACAGCGAGTATATAAAAAATAAAAAAGAAATGTTTTTTAATATTTTTAATGAAAATAATCAAGTGCTAGGCATACAAGCAGTAAATGGAGCTATTAGTGATGAATATATAAATAATGCAAAAAAATTAGCTAAAGAAAACCCTAATTATATTATTACAAAAGAAAAGGAGAAATTATGGAAAAATAGCAAAAAACATCCCGATGAAAACGATTTAAAAATAACAAAAAACTTTACAATTTATATTAAGGAAAAAATCATGAAATTACAACAAGCAAAAGAACATATGAATAAAGACCATAAAGATTCTTTATTTAGACTAGTAAAGCATCATACAAATAAAGATGCTCAAAATGTGGAGTTAATAGATATAACTTATAGCGGAATGGATATTTTGTATGATGGAGAAATTTTACATTTAGATTATAAAACTAAGGCTAGTGAAGATACACTTCATTATAGTGTAATAGAACTAGTTAGCGAAACAAAAATAAATTCTAATAATTTAGATGAAGAAATAAAAAATTTTAAACATTCTTTTAAAAGTGTAAATATTGCTAGTGTTAGCAAAGATAATCAAGTTATTTGCTCTTATGCTCCAATAATTTTTAAAAATGATGAAATGTTTATTTTCATAAGCGAAGTTGCTGAACATTTTTCAAGTATTAAAAACAACCCTAACAATATAGAAATAATGTTTTTAGAAGACGAGAGTAAAGCTAAAACAATATTTGCAAGAAAAAGGCTCAAATATCAAGTAAATGCAAAAATAGTTGATGATAGAAGAGAAGAATTATTTGAAGTTTTAAAAGAAAAATATGGAAATGAGGTAAATATTTTTAGCAAAATGCTAGATTTTCATTTTATACAATTAAGTATAAAATCAGGTAGATTTGTAAAAGGCTTTGGTGCTGCTTTTGATATAGATTCTAATAATAAAGCTGCTGAAGTTAGATTAAATATGCCGCATAAATTACATAATAATGCAAATTGAAATTCTATGTTTGATTATTTTTTATAATCAAACATAATTTAAGTTATATTTAATTTATATAAATTATCATCACGACTTGCTTAGGCAAAATTATTTTTTTAAGGAGATGTCATGGCTAGACACATTACGGGGGGGGGTATTTAAGCTCTCATTAGTTGCGAGTGCATTAATTCTTAGCACTAGCTTAAATGCAAAAAGCGTTAATTCAAACGAAGTTGGAAAAGAAGAAAATCTTTATCTAATTAATTCAAGCAATGCTACTAAAGATATAACTACAGAAAAAGACAAATATCAACAGATTGGTTTTGATAACAAAGGAATTGATCCAACACCAGAGCAAAGAATTACTTTAAGTGGTAATATTACAAATGATGGAGTAAGCCTTATAAGAGATTTTAAAGGTGATGTACTTGAAAATACTTCGGGGATAATTAATGGAACCATTACCAATAATGTTTCTACTCAAAGTGTGCCAAAAGCTTTAAGAGATTATTATTACAATAATCCTGAAAGTATTCAAGGACAAAAAGAAGAAATCTTAGAATTTGCTAAAGACCTTGAGAGAGTTCAAGCAGTTACCGGTAAAAATATTAATATGGTTATAGATACAGCTAAGATTACTTCAGATATTGTAAATAATGGTGGTCTTTATGTAACAGATAGTGGATTAAAATCAGTTACTAATAATGGAGTGCTTTTTGTAGATTGGTCAGGTATTATTAATGAAGGTGGCGTAGCTATTAGTGGTAATGGAGATGTGATTTTAGAAGATGCAGAAATAAAAGGCACATTAAATGCTAAAGACCTTTATGTTATGGGAAAACCAAAAAAAGAAAGCGCTCCTTATGTAGCTAGAAAAACTAGCCAACCTCAAAACGATCATGTTACAAGTGTTAATGATGTAAATACCACAAACTTAGCTAAATTTGAAACTTCTATTGTAAAAGGTAAAGTTATAGCAAATACTAAAGCAAGTGCAAATAATTCATTCTATGGCTTTAACACAACTTTTCAAGGTGCTATTGATAATCAAAACGGCAAAGCTAGATTTATCCTTTCGGATATTCAAAATGGAGTTAAGAGTAAAGGCGATATAGAAACATACGGAACACTTATTCAAAATAGTGTAGAAACCGAAGGAAAATTCATAAGTGGAGCTCATCAAAAAGAATTAGCAAACAAGTATTTCTCAACTCTTTTAAATAGCGAAAAAATAGCAAGTGCTGAAGATATGAAGAGGCTTGATGAGATAATGGGAAATGAAGAAAATTTCTTACCTATTGTTAAAGCAGCAGCTTCAAATTCTCATGATATTGATAGCACTACATTTTATAAAGACTCTTTAAAATATATAGATAGCGATTATTTAATATCAGGAGATTTAATAGCTAATGGTGGTATTGATACAACTGGTTTTGAAACGAAAGGAACTGGAGTTGTTAGGGTTGCTAAGGGTGATATTAATAGCATTGTTGATACTTTTGCAAATACAGGTGGTGTTTATATTACAGAAGGTAATTTAAATGCTAATAACTCAATTTTTAAAAGTGATGTAAATATCGCTAAGGGCGATTTAAAAGCTTTAGGAAATTTATTAGAAGAAAAAAGAGATGAAAGTGGCGAAAGAGTAAAAGATAAAAACGGCAATCAAGAGTATAATCCTGCATTTTCTTATATTGACAATGATGATGCAATTAATACAATGTCAAGATTTAAAAACATCAATGTAAATGATGGAAATATAAGCCTAACAAATACTTATGCAGATAATATCATAGTAAACGATAGAGCTACAAGCTCTAAAACAATTACTCTTAAAAATGCAGTTATAAATAAGCTTACACACGGAACAAATCTAAAAGACGCAGAGTTTAATGTAAATGCTAATAAAGCTTTATTTAGAGAAAGCGTTACAAACTACGGCTCAATCAATGCTGTTAGTTCATCATTTGATAAAGATGTTAAGGCTAAAAATCTAAGCTTAAGCGGAATTGTTGAAGATGTAGAAAGACTGGATAAAGAAGCGGGAGAGTATCACGGAGAGATTAGCTATGACGCTAATATCGCAGCTTCAAATAATCTAAGCTTAACAGGTATAGAGAGTGCTTATAAATTAGATAAGAGTGCTAATACAACTCTTTTACAAGCAAAAGATATAAATATCAATAGTTCAGCTATCAAAGCTCAAGTTATAGGTAATGCTGATATTAGCGATGATTTAACTACTGGTGTATTGGCAAATCAAGTTAGTGCTGCGAATTTTTATAAAGACCCTATCTCAAAAGGTTCAAGCATTAATTTAAATAACGCTATTGTATTTGGCGATATGAAAGCTGATAAATTAAATGTGAATAATTCTAAGATTACAGGTAGAATTTTAGCAAATGATTTAAATGCAAGTAATAATACATTTATTATGGGTGGCACAAACAATACATTCTTAGGCACAATGATTGCAAGAAATAGCACAAGTGGTAAGGCAAATGAAATAGGATTACTTGGTTTAAATGTAAATAATGGCAAAGCTGATGCAACTAATTTAGCAAATCTTCCATTAGCTTTATTAAAGATTGGAAATGGAAATGCAACAGCAGAAGACTTCGTTACAAAAATCGGAGTTTATGATGGTCTAAGTGTATATTCATTAGATAAGAAAAATATCTTAAGCGGGACATTAAAGCAAGGAGATGAGGATTATATTTATTATTCAGTTGTAGCAAATCCTATTAATGCGGCTGCAAGTAGGGCTGATGCTAGTAAGACAAGTGATAATTTTAGTGCTGATAGCAAAAGTGGTGCTGATAAGAGTATCTTAGATAATGCAAGCTCAAGCGTAGGTGCAATTGCTCAAAAAGCAAATGAAGTTGCAAAAGGAACTGCAAGTGATGAGGTAATGGCAAATGCTAATAAAGTTGCAAATGATACAAGCAAGATTGTAGCAAGTGAAACTAGCCTTGATAAAGCAATTGAAGAAGCGCAAACAGATATTAAAAACGCAGCAATTGAAGAAGCTATTAAAGTAGGGTCTAACATTAATGGTAATGAGATTGAACTTACTTTAAAAGGCGCTAATACTAAGGCTTTAACAGATGCAAAAAATATGCTAAATCAGACTTATTATTCTTATGTTAGTGAATGGAACAATCTAAACAAAAGAATGGGCGAACTAAGAAATAATGATGGCAAAAATGCTGGAATTTGGATTAGAAGTTTTGGTGGCGAAGGCAAGATTGATAGTGCTAAAATAAAATACTATGAAGTGCAATTTGGTGCAGATAAGCAAACTAGCACAAATTACGGAGAATTATATTCAGGTGTAATGGCAAATATAGGTCAAAGCACAAGTAATTCAAGTAATTCTAAGGTGAAAAATCACGGCATTGGTGCTTATGTTAGCTTAGTTGGTAATGATGGCTTATTTATTGACGCTACAGCTAGATACACCAATCATAAATCAACATTTAAAGATAATGTTTGGTTAGGCGATTTAAAAGATAGCGGAAGTGGATTTTTAGGTAGCGTTGAGGCTGGATATAGAATGGGAAGTGATTTTTATCTTGAGCCTAGTGCTGAATTAATCCTTGGCTATGTTCCTATGGCTAATTTAAAGGGTAATGATAAAGTTACTTTAAAAAGTGAAGGTAAATTTATGGGAGCAGCAAAAGTTGCTTTAAGTGCTGGTGCGAATATTAATGATACTTTTGGTTTAAGAGCTAGTGTTGGCGGGGCGTTTGATTTAAATAACACTCCTACTATAACTTTAAGCGATGGCACAACTACAAGAGTTGAAAAAGGCTTTAAAGATAGTCGTGGATTTGCAAGTGTAGGAGCTAATTTTAACTTAGGTAAAAATACTAAGTTTAGCTTAGATGCTGAAAAATCATTTAGTGGAAAATATAATACAAACTACAATATAAACGGAACTTTAAGATATTCGTTTTAAAAATAGCCCTAGAAATAGGGCTTATTTTGATAATTTATTTTCTATATATTCATCTACACTTTTTTTGAATTTTATTGGTTCTCCAATAAAAGGAACAGGTGCAGAAGAACCAGCACCATTTATAAATATTGTGCCAAAATTAAAAATCCTACCAAGAATTCCTTGACCAACTCTGATACTTTCTATTTTTTCTAATCTTAGCTCTATTGTATCTCTTCTAATAAAGCCAAATTTAGCTATAACTTTTCTATTTGTTAAAGCAAGTTCTGTTGTTGTAATGATAATGAATATACGAAGTAAAAGAAAGATGATAAATATAGCAATAAAAGGATGAATAGCAATACTTAAAATTGCTAAAACTAAAATAGCAAATAAATCACCTATAAAAGCAAAAACACTAACTTTGGCTTTTAAAACAACGCTTTCATCTGTGCCTAAAACTTGTTCTACATAAGACATAAAAACTCCTTTTAAAAATTAAAAAAAGTATTATACCCCCCCCCCATTTTTAATTCTAGCTTAAATGATAAATATATTTTGCGTTTAAATTTATAAAGAATTTGAATTAATAATTTTAATATTTTTAAAAGTTTTATAATAACTTGAATTTAGGTTTTTATAAGTATATTTTATTGTTGCTTTTAGTAATGTATTTTAAAATATTTGTAGTTATTATTGAGTTAGAAAATATTCATACAAAAATTAATTTGACCTATTAAAAAAACTTGGGAAAATTGATTTATCTTAAGTAAAATTAAATGGCGCGGCGGACGGGGCTCGAACCCGCGACCTCCGGCGTGACAGGCCGATATTCTAACCAGCTGAACTACCGCCGCAACCGAATTTAATGAATGGTGGTCGCTATAAGACTCGAACTTATGACATCCACCTTGTAAGGGTGGCGCTCTACCAACTGAGCTAAGCGACCATGGCGACCCTTGAAAGATTTGAACTCTCGTTTCCAAACGGAGAGAATGGCGTCCTGAGCCACTAGACGAAAGGGTCTCAAACCTGGATCAAAAAAAATGGTGTCCTGTGCTGGATTCGAACCAGCGGCCCCCTCATTAAAAGTGAGATGCTCTACCTGCTGAGCTAACAAGACTTAAAATAAAAATAAGTTTGGATTATACATTTTAAAACTTAAATTAAAATTAATATTAAAATAATTTATAATATTTATACTAAATCTCTTGAAAATAAAGAAGATTTGAATAATCAAGTTTATAAAAATATTGCAAAAATTTTAATTAATAAGTTAAATAAATATACTTGCAAGATTTTATAACAAAAATATACTTAATTAAATTCTTTTATAAACAGTAATATGATTTGAATTTTATAAATTCTTATAATCAATTCCATCAAAATAAGTTAAAGCACTACCCCAAGTAAATCCGCCGCCAAATGCGTCTAAAAGCATTAATTTGCCATTTGTTAAACGACCTTGTTCGTAAGCTTCATTGATAGCTATTGGAATTGACGCAGCTGAAGTATTACCAAATTTATCAACACATACAACACATTGCTCATCGCTTAAGCCAAGTTTTTCTTGAACATAAGAGATAATTCTAAGATTTGCTTGATGCGGTATAAATAAATCTATATCACTTGTTTTAAGTTTGTTTTTATCTAATAAATACGACACATCATCTGATAATGTTTTAACAGCTACCTTAAATACTTCATTGCCTTTCATTTCAAGTTTAATAGGCTCTAATTGTTTTGTTTGATTTGAACGCTTAGTGCATAATAAATCTTTAAATTCTCCATCGCTTCCTGTATGAATATCTATAATTCCTTTACCTTCACTTGCACTTACAACGCAAGCTCCAGCACCATCTCCAAATAAAACACAAGTAGTTCTATCTGTATAATCAAGAACAGAAGATATTTTTTCAGCTCCTATTATTAATACATTTTTTTTAGCACCACTTTCAACCATAGAACGAGCAAGCTCAAGCATATAAATAAATCCAGAACAAGCAGCACTTATATCAAATGCACTTACACCTTTTAATCCAAGTTTATTTGCTACAACTACCGCAGTTGATGGCATAGTAAAATAATCAGGACTTAATGTAGCTACTATTATTAAATCTATTTCATTAGTTTGAATTTTAGCTCTTTGTATAGCTTTTATAGCTGCTTTATATGCTAAATCGCTAGTGTTTTCAGTTTCACTAGCAATATATCTTTGCTTAATTCCTGTTCTTTTTAATATCCATTCATCACTTGTATCTAAAAAACTTTCAAAATCTTTATTTGTTAGTGTTTTTTCTGGTAAATACGAAGCAATACTTTTAATGCAAGCTTTTAATTTCATCTTCAATCACTTTATTTACATTTGAATTAGCAAATTTTAAAGCTTGAAAAATTGCATTTTTTATAGCTTCTTCATTGCTTTTTCCGTGGCTAATGATAGCACATCCATCAATTCCTAATAATGGAGCTCCACCATACTGGTCGTAGTCTAAATGCTGTTTTAAAGCATTAAATGCACCTTTGCTAAGCATATAACCAAGTTTTGACAATGATGATTTTTTAATCTCATTTTTTAACAACTTAGCAAAAATGCCTACAGCACCTTCTGCAGTTTTTAATAATATATTTCCAGTAAATCCATCGCAAACTACCACATCACATTCTCCAGCAAATATATGTCCGCCTTCAACATTGCCCATAAAATTGCTTAAATGTTCTCTTAATAATTTATGTGTGTCTTTTGTAAGTTTGTTTCCTTTGCAATCTTCTTCTCCGTTTGAAAGTAGTGCAATTTTAGGATTTTTTATATTCATTACTTCTTTTGCATAAGCTTCGCCCATTATTGCAAATTGTAATAAATTTTCTTCTTCGCAATCAACATTAGCACCTACATCTAATACCAAAACCCTGCCGTTAAAAGTAGGCATTAAAGTTGCGATAGCAGGTCTTAAAACACCTTTTACTCTACCTATTCTAAGGGTTGCAAGGCTCATTGTAGCACCACTATGCCCAGCCGAAACAACTGCATTTGCTTCGTGGTTTCTTACTAATTCAACTGCTTTATAAATACTGCTGTCTTTGCGTTTTAAAACATCTGTAGAATTTTCATCCATATCAAAAACATCGGTAGTATGAACAAATTCAACTCTATTTGATAATTCTGATGGAATTTGACTTTTTATTTTTTCTTCATCTCCAACTAGAATAACGCTAAAATTATCTTTTTCTTTTAACGCTTTTATAACTCCACTAATTATTGGGGGGAAAGAAAAATCTCCACCCATAGCATCAACAGCAACTTTTATCATAGGTATTAATATTCGCCAGTTGTTGGATTAATTCTATGAGGTAATTTCCAACTACCATCTTTATCTTTAATTGGTCTTACTAGCTCAATTTTGTAATGAGTGCGTCTTTTTGCTGCTCTTGTTTTACTAACTCTTCTCTTTGGAACTGCCATGTTATTCTCCTTATTTACATTTTTGACAATAAAAATAATCGCTTAAATATAAAGCTAATTCGCTTTTTAATACTTCAATTAAGTCTATTTCACCATCATAAAATTCCATAGTGTCGCTTAATTCGTTTTCTTCATCTTTAAATACACCATCGCTTAAATCTAAATTAATTTTTTCATTAATTTCAATCTCAATTTCAGCAGCACAACTATCACAATAATGAATTACATTGCCTACTAAAACTGCGTCTAGCGTAACTATTTTATTATCTTTTCTCTTTAAAAAGCCTTCTAATATTAAATTATCAAAATCTAATTTAAAAGGGTATTTTACCGAATTAATTTTACTAAAAGCAATTTTCATTTTAATTTATTTCAAGTTTATTAAAGAAAAACTCTATTTCTATTTTAGCATTTTCTAAACTATCACTACCATGAACTGCATTTGCGTCAATACTTTCAGCAAAATCAGCTCTTATTGTTCCCTTAGCTGCTTCTTTTGGATTAGTTGCTCCCATTAATTCACGATTTTTAGCAACTGCATTTTCGCCTTCTAACACAGATACTACAACAGGACCACTAGTCATAAATTCAACTAAATCTTTATAAAATGGTCTTTCTTTATGAACTGCGTAAAATTCTCCTGCTTGTTCTTTTGTTAAATAAAGCTTTTTAATAGCCGCAATTCTTAAGCCATTTGCTTCAAAACGACTTAAAATTTGACCTATAACACCTTTCTTAACAGCGTCAGGTTTAATGATTGATAAAGTTCTTTGCATTAAATCTCCTTAAAATAAAAGCTCATATTATACAAAAATAAATTAATTTAAGCTTTAAAAATTAAGTTCTTTTAATAAAGTTTTTGCATCAACTAATCCTATTATTTGTTTTAGCACTTCGCCTTTATCGTTTAAAACAAGTAAAACTGGTGGTCCAAAAACCTTATAAGTCTCTGCCATTTCTTGTTCAAATTGGTTTGGGTTAGTTAAATCTATTTTAATTAAATTGTAATTTTTCAACTCATTTATAACTTCTTCATTTTTAAAAGTAGTATTTTGCATAACTTTGCAGTTTTCACACCAACTAGCAGTAAAATATACAATATTTTTTGAACTTAGATTTAATTTTTCTTTTGCTTGTGTGAATTCTAAATTCTGTTGAGAAATATTATTATTTGGATTAAAAGTTTTGTTTAATAATATAAAACTATAAGCTAATATTAAAACTAAAATAATTTTAAAAAATAAAAAGAATTTATTCTTAGTGTTTTCAAATAAGCCAAAAAATACTACAAAACTAATACCAAGTAAGGCATATAAGACATTTGTAATATTCTCATTTATTATTCTTTCTAAGAAAAATATTGCTATTCCTAATAAAATAAATCCAAAAAATTTATTAACATATTGCATCCAAGAACCAGTTATAAATTTAAAACCAAAACCAATTGCTATTAGTGGAATTCCCATACCTATACTCATAAAAAATAATGAAAAAGCTCCAAGCAATACATCATTGCTATTTGCTACATAAATTAAAATTCCAGCAAGTGGTGCAGCTACACAAGGTCCTACTATTAAAGCACTTAAGACCCCCATTAAAAATACTCCGATAATTCCACTATATTTTGAGCTTTTTTTATTTACGCTATTTACAATAAAGTTAGGCATTTTTAGTTCAAATAAGCCAAACATTGATAATGATAAAATTACAAAAATTAAAGAAAATAGAATGATTACAATTGGATTTTGAAAAAATACTTGAACTCCACTTCCTACTAAAGCTGCTATTATTCCTGCTATTGTATAGCTAATAGCCATTCCTAATACATAAATAATGCTTGAAATTATTGGATTTTTACCACTACTTTTTGCCAAAATACTAGATATTATAGGTATCATTGGTAGGGTGCAAGGTGTTAAAGATAATAGTATTCCTGATACAAAAAAAGTTAAAATATTTATTAAAAATGAAGAATTTAAAAGCTTGCTTTCATATTCGTTTTGTGTAGATTGTTTTTCTTTTTTTAGTTTTAAAGCTTCTTTGTTATCGTATTCTAAAACCAATTTATCATTTTGATAATTAAAAGACGCTACAAGTGGTTGATAACATAATCCTTCAGTAGAACAACCTAAATAAAAAATTTTAATATTGTCATTATTTTTTAATGTAAAATTTGGGAAATCAAATTCTAAAGTATTGTAAAAGACTTCAACATTATCCTTTAATACCGCATTGCTTAAGTCAAATTTATTTGTGATATTTTCGTTGTTTAATAAGACTTTTATTTCGTTTTTATATAAATAAATATCAGGATTTAGATTAAGTTTTATAAAATTTGCTTGAGAGTTATTTTCAAGTTGGAATTTAAATGCTTCATTTGGTGGTAGTGGATTTGCAATTGCTAATACGCAAAATATTAAAATATTTATAATAAATTTCATTGTTTTTTCCTTGTTTTTTTATATTGTATAAGAGTAAAACATATGATTGTAAAAATAATAAATAATGTGCTAAAAATAATTAGTATTTTTTCTTTATCGTTATAACTTGCCTTTATTTTTTTAAAGTTTTTAATTTTATCTAAATCAATAGTGCAACCATAATATACATTTAAATTTTTATCTTTTTTGATATAAGTTATTATATGTCTTATTGAGTAGTTAGTCCAAAAAATATTAGCTTTTGTATATCCTTCATCTTTTATTTTTGCTAGCAGTTCTTTTATATAAAATTTGTTATTTGTGTCTTTTTCTAAAAAAATATTTTGATGCTCATAGTCCTTAGAATAATGAGCTATATAAAATCCTAACTCATTAAAAGCATAGGCTTTTTCTTGATAATTATCAAAATTAATCGTATTAATTTCTTTTTTGATTAGATTAATTTTTTCTTTATAATTTAAAGAATTTGGAAGATTTTTTGCATAATTATCTATTTTATCTACTATTGCTTTTGCTTGTTTTGCGATGATATTTTTAGTGCCTTCATTGTCTTTTAGTTGATAGTTTTTATCAAGTGTAATATAAACATCTATGCTATTTAATATTACGCTAATACAGGCTAATAATGAAAATAATATAATAGTTTTTTTACCCATCAATACTTACCCTATTTAAAATTGCACTACTTAAAGAGTGAATATCAATATCTTGAATTTTAATACCATTTGGAACACCTTGAGCGATTTTGCTTACTTTTACATTGTAGTGTTTAAAATAATCTTCTAAATAAAAGCACACCGTATCCGTGCTAACGCTTGGTGTGTAGGCTAAAACTAGTTCTATTGTATTGTATTTGCAAATCATTTTTTCTAATTTTTTTAAATAGTATTCATTGGTTTTTGAAAGTATAAAATATCTACCTTCATATACTTTACATTCATCTATAAAAAATACATCTTTTGGGCTTTCTACTAAGCAAATTGTATTATCTAATTCATCATTTATGCAATAATCACAAAGTTCATTTTCACTTAAGCAACCACAAATAGAACATTCTTTTATATTTTTTTTAGCATTTTCTAAAGAATTCATTAGTTCTTCTAATAAATTTTTATTTTCATAACACAAATAATAAGCCATTTTTAAAGAAGTTTTTTTGCCAATTCCTTGAATTTTTCCTATGCTTTTGCATAAATTATCAAAATGTATCACAATATAATCCTAAAGTTATGATAGCCATCATCGTAAAAATATTTAAGCTCAAATCCTTGAGTATCACAAATATATTTTATTAAATAAAGTCCTAATCCAAATCCACCTTGCTCTACATTACCCCTTGCAAATGGTTTAAAATACTCTTCTGTATTAAAGTCTTTTTCTTCTCCTATGTTTTTTACATTAATATAGTCTTTTTGAAATTCAATTATACACTTATGGTTGCTTGAGTATTTAATAGCATTATCTAATAGATTTTTAATTAATATTATAAACAAAGCTCCATCTACTATTATTGTTCTATCTTCGTTCATTTTTACATCAATAATTTGTAAATTATCTAAATATAAAGCACTGATTGATTGCTCTAATAAATATGAATACGAATATTCTTTTAAGACTACTTCATGGTTTTTAGATAATATTTCTTCTACTTGCTTAAATTCATTTACTAAAGCATTCATACCTTTGAATACACTTATTAAGATTTTTTTATTTTTTTCGCTTTCTGGCATAGTTGCTGCAAACATTCCTTTAGCAATAGGTGTTTTTAACTCGTGCATAATTGCTCTTAAAAAAAATCTTCTTGCCAATACCAATTCATTATTTTTTTTAGTAGCTTTATTAAATTCTTTAGTTAATAATCCTATTTCATCATTTTTATAATAAGAAAAATTGCTATTTTTTCCGTTTGATAAATCCCTAATATGTCTTGTAAGACCCTTTAATGGTTGAATTAAATTATAACAATATATTAAAGAAGCGAAAAACATCATAATAATTAATGATATTAATAATTTAATTAAACCATCATTTATATTATTATTGTGGGTGTTTTCATAAACTTTTAATGAATTATTTTTTTGATTTATGAGTTTTAAATAATATTTGTCTTTATAAACAATTCCTTGAATTAGTCCAAAATTAGTTTTATGGTCTATTGGTTTATCATTGCTTGTGCAAAGCTCACGCATAAAACGCTTGTCTGTGATTTCTTGAAAATCAATATCTTGTAAGTATTTATCAATTTCTACACCAGCACCACTAGCATACAATTTATTAATAGCTAATATTGCAAAATAAAGCCTACTTATACTTTCAGCTCTTAAAGCCTTATTGGAGTATTGAGTTATTTGTATAATAGCTGTAATAGTAAGTATAATGCTAATAGCAAAAACTGCTATTAGCTTACTAAGAATAGAGTGTAACAGCATTAGCCAAGAAGCTTATAACCAATACCACGAACAGAGAATATATGTTTAGGGTCTTTTGAACTATCGCCTATCTTACTTCTTAATCTTCCTATAATTACATCTAAGCTTTTGCTATCTTTTTCTCTTAATGACCTACAGCTATTAGCTAGCTCATCTCTTGATACTGAATAGCTATGTCTTTTCACTAGATAACTTAATATATCATATTCAGCCGGTGTTAAGCTTAGTGGTTTTTTATCATAGTAAATTTCATGTTTTTCATGCTCAACTTTGAATAATGTGCTTACTTCTTCTTCAGGTGGTAGTAAGCTTTTTTTGTATCTTCTAACAAGTGATGATACCCTTGCTTGTAATTCAGTTGGCTCATAAGGTTTTGGTAAATAATCATCAGCCCCTAATCCAAGTCCTAAAACCTTATCACTTGTATCCCCTCTAGCACTTGAAATGATAATAGGAATATCATACTTCTTGCGAATTTCCTTGCATACTTCTAATCCATCCATTCCAGGTAGAGTTAAGTCTAAAATTAGACAATCATAATTACTAAAGTTAGCAGTTAAACCTTCAGCAGGAGTGCTGTAATTTGTAACTTTTATGTTAAACCTTGCTAAAAACTCTGTAATCAACTCAGCGAATTCCACTTCGTCTTCAATCATAATTACATTAATCATTTTTTCACCTTTATTTATTAAAGTCTTTCCATTCTAACAATAATTAATTTATAAATGATAAATTGCAAAAGGAAAAAGATGCGTGACTTTTATGAAATTCTAGGAGTTAGTAAAAATGCTAGTTCTGAAGAAATTAAAAAAGCTTATAGAAAATTGGCATTAAAATATCATCCTGATAGAAATCAAGGCGATAAAGATGCTGAAGAAAAGTTTAAAGAAATCAATGTAGCTTATGAAACCTTAAGTGATGACACTAAAAGAGCTAGATATGATAGATACGGCGAAGCTGGTCTTAATGGTGGTTCAGGTGCTGGTGGCTTTGGATTTGAAGGATTTTCAAATTTTAGTGATATTTTTAGTGATATTTTTGGTGGCTTTGGCGATAGTGATGATGAAGAAATTGATGAAGATTTATTTATTACTCTTGAATTAGGTTTTAAAGAAGCTATTTTTGGTTGTAAAAAGAAAGTTAATTATTCTTATAAAGCAAATTGTATTAAGTGCGATGGAACAGGCTCGGCAAGTAAAACTACAACTACTTGCTCAAGATGTAATGGCAAGGGCAAAATAGCTATTAGAAAAGGCTTTTTCCAAATGGTTAGCACTTGTGATGTGTGTGGCGGTAAAGGTAAAGTAGTAAAAGATAAATGTTCATCTTGTCAAGGTAGTGGAAAAGAAAATAAAAAAGAAGAATTAGAAGTAACTATTCCTGAAGGAGTTGATAACGGAGTAACTTTAAAATGCTCTAATAAAGGAAATGAGATTAACTCTAATGAGCGTTCTGATTTGTATATAAAACTTCGTGTAGCAAGAGATGATAGGTTTGTTAGAAAAGGTGATGATATTTATATAGATGTTCCAATTTTATTTACCCAAGCAGCTTTAGGTTCTACCATTATTGTGCCTACTATTAGAGGAGAAGCTAGTATTCAAATTCCATTTGGCTTAAGCGATAAACAACTTGTAAAAATTAGTGGCGAAGGTGTTAAAAACCATCATACAAGAAGAACAGGGGATCAATTTGTCCAACTTAGTATTATGTATCCAAAACATATAAATGCAGAACAAAAAGAATTATTAGAAAAATTAAATGAGAGTTTTGGTATCAAAAATGATGCTAAAGAGCAACAACACGGGATATTTGATACTATTAAATCTTGGTTTAAATAATTTTTATTTTAATTCAAATTCTTTTTAGAATTTGGATTAAAAATATTTTTATTAAAGTGAGCTTAAAATACTTTCGTATGCGTTTTGCAAATCTTCTTCGCTTTTTATATTAAAAACTTTTGCATTAAATTTTTTATTAAAAGTCCTTTGTCTTTTTGCTAGTTGTCTTGTATGAATTGTGATTAAATCTTCTAATTCGTCTTTAGATATTTTTTGATTAAAACAATCAATTATTTCTTTAGCTCCAATAGAATTTAATGCTTTTGTATCACCATAAATCTTATATAAATTTATAACTTCATCATAAGCATTTAAGCTAAGCATTTGTTTAGTCCTTAGCCTAATTCTTTCGTTTAAAATATCTTTATCCCATAAAATATCGTATATTTTAAGCTCTTTAATAAGTGCTTTTTGAGTATTTGCTTTTAGCCAAAGGCTAGGAATTTCATTTGTGCTTTTATAAATGCTATACCATTTATTTAGCCTATAAGTATCATTTGCTGATATGTTTGAGTTTTTATCAATTTTTAGCATTAGATTATAGATTTCATCAAGGCTTAAATTATGATTAATATCATTAATTTTAGGGCTTAATCCATCAAGCATTGCTTTTAGATAAAATCCACTTCCACCTGTTATGATTAGATTTTTTTCATTATTTTTTGCAAATTCTAAAGCCTTTTTGTATTCATCAAAATAAAGCCCTACATTATAATTTTCATTTACGCTAATTAGATTTATTCCAAAGTATTTAATCTCTTCTAGCATTTGATTATCTGGCTTGGCATTTATAATATTTAATTCTTTATAAAGACATAAACTATCAAGGCTTAAAATTATAGAATTTGAAGTTTTAGCAAGTTTATGAGCTAGGTTTGTTTTGCCACTTGCAGTTGTTCCTATGAGAGCAATTTTTTTCATCTTTATCCTTAAATCTTAATTAAAATATTATAAACTAGATTAAAAACGGAAGAGTTATGAATAAATTAAAAAACATTTTAGAATTAATCGTATTTAAGCATAGTATTTTTGCTTTACCTTTCTTAATTATTTCAATGCTTAGCGCTATAAAATTATATGAATTAAGCCTATCATCAATTTGGCTTAATTTTATCTTAGCTATTTTTTGTGCTGTTTGTGCTAGAAATTACGCAATGGCACTTAATAGATTACTTGATGCTGATATTGATATATTAAACGAAAGGACAAAAAATCGTCCTAGTGTAGATGGTAGAGTAGGGCGTGGGAATTTGCTTTTATTTATAATCGCAAATGCTGTAATTTTCGTGCTTTTAGCGTATTTTATAAATACTACTTGCTTTTATCTTAGCTTTTTTGCCTTAGCTTTACTTGGTTCTTATTCTTTATTTAAGAGATTTTCTTATTTGGCTCATATTATTTTAGGCTTATCTTTAGGATTTGCTTGTGTAGCAGGTGAAATTGTGCTTACAAATTCTATTAGTGCTTATTCTATTGCTTTATGTTTTGCGGTTTGTTTTTGGACTGCTGGGTTTGATTGTTTGTATGCTTTGCAAGATTTAGAATTTGATAAAGCAAATAATTTATTTTCTATACCATCTTGTTTTGGTAAAACGGCTACTTTATTTATAGCTGCGATTTTTCATTTGATTGCATTTTTGTTTTGGTTTGTTTTTTTAGTTAGTGTAAATGCTGGATTTTATGGATTTTTAGGATTGATAATAGTAGGAATTTTATTAATAATAGAGCATTTTATAGTGAGAAAAAATACAGAAAAAATAGAAAGAGCTTTTTTTGATATAAATGCTATTGTTAGCATAGTGTTTTTGATATTTTTTATAATAGATTTAAAGGTTGGCTAATGATTATGTATGAAGCAAGATTTAGAATTGATTATCAAGAATGTGAAGAATTAGAAGATAGATTTTTACAAGAATATAATGCTATTAATTATCATAAATCTTTACAAGATTATAGGCACAGAGCTAGTAAAATGGATATGTATCCTGAAGATAAATTGTTTTTTGAAATGCTTTGTGATATTAAAAAAGATTTATTAGAAATTAAAAATCTTAAAAAAGATGAATTTATAAAATTAGATAATAGCACCTTTTCAAATTCAATAAATTATGAATATATTCGTGTTGAAGATAGTTTAAAACCTAATCAAACATATTACGCAAGGCTTGTTTTAGTTGATAGAACTATATCTTGTTTTGTTAGTGCAATTGATGAGTATACTTTTAAAATCACTCAAATTAAAAGATATGATACAGAAGGGCTTAATTTATTTGTAGCTGATATTCAAAGGAATTTAATTAATATTAAAAAGGAAAAAAATGGGGATTGATTTATTAATTTATATTGTATTTATAATTTTTATAGTTTTATTATTTGTTTATGTAAGACTTAGTTTTAGAGATTTAAATGATAAATTAGATGGGGTTTTAAAGGCTATTGATGAGAATTATAAATCTATTCATAGACTTGAAAAAGATGTAGAAAAATTAAAACTAGCAGAGATAAATAACGCTAAACAAAATGATTTTAATGATAATATTATGCAAAATTGTGAGTTTTTAATACATTCAATTATTGATGAAAGAATTAATGAGCTAAATAGTGATTTAGGTATTATTCAAGAAAGTATTCAAGAAGTTACAAAAAACCAAGATAGTAGAATTGCAAATTTAGAACTTGCAAACGAGCCAATCACTAGGCTAAGTCCTAATGAAGACGCTGAAAGAATGCAGATTTTAAAACTTTTTGGAGATGGTAAAAGTGTAGAAGAAATAGCATTACTTCTAAACAAAAGCCCACAAGCAATTAATATTATTTTAAAAAGCTTATAAGGACTAAAAATGTTAATTGATTCGTATGGAAGAAGGATAAATTATTTAAGAATTTCACTTACTCAAAGATGTAATTTCCGTTGTCTTTATTGTATGCCAAAAGTTCCTTTTAATTGGGTTCCTAAAGAAAATTTATTAAGCTATGAAGAATTATTTTTATTTGCAAAATTATGTATGGATAAGGGTGTAGATAAAATCCGTTTAACTGGTGGAGAACCACTTGTAAGAGCTGATTTAGATAAATTCATAAAAATGCTAATTGATTATAAGAGCGATTTGGATTTAGCACTTACAACTAATGGATTTTTATTAAAAGAACAAGCGGCAAAATTAAAAGCAGCAGGACTTGTAAGAATAAATGTATCTCTTGATACTTTAGTGCCACAAAGAGCAAAATTAATCTCTCAAAAAGATATTTTAAAAGAAGTTTTAGAAGGTATAGAAGAAGCCTTAAAAGTAGGGTTAAAAGTAAAGATTAATTGCGTTCCCTTAAAGGGTATTAATGAAGATGAATTAATTGATTTGATTATGTTTTGCAAAGAAAAAAATATTCAAATAAGATTTATTGAATTTATGGAAAACGAACACGCTTACGGACAATTATGTGGATTAAGAGAAGCTGAAATACTAGATAAAATCAAGCAAAGATTTAGCATAAATGCACTTGAGAAAGAGCCAAATTCTCCTGCTAGTTTATATAAAATTGATGAGTTAGATTATGTGTTTGGTGTGATTAATCCACACAAGCACGATTTTTGTGATAGCTGCAATCGTTTAAGACTTAGTGCGGAAGGATTTTTGATACCTTGTCTTTATTTTGATGAAGCTATGAGTATTAAAAAGGCTTTAAGAAATAAAGATATTAATAAGGCTTTAGAGATTTTAAATACGGTTTTAGAAAACAAACCTGAGAAAAATAAATGGAGCGAAGAAGATAATAAAAGCTCTGCTAGGTCGTTTTCACAAACGGGTGGATGATGAAATTAGTTGAAGAATTTTTAAGTATTCAAGGCGAAGGGATATTTGCAGGAAGGCTTGCTTATTTTATCCGTTTTGCAGGGTGCAATTTCTCTTGCTATGGATTTGGAGTTGTTAAGAGCAAAAATAATAAAACATTAATTGGTTGCGATACTTTAAGAGCTGTTTATACTAATGAATTTAGTGATGAGTATAAGGAATTTAAATTAGAAAATATAATCAATAAATTAAACTCATTTAGCTATAAGCCTATGATAGTAATTACTGGTGGAGAGCCTTTAATTCATCAAGAACATCCTAAATTTATAGAGCTTTTAGAATATTTGGTAAAAAATGAATATTTAGTGCAGTTTGAGACTAATGCTAGTATTTGTTTAAAAGAATACGATTTTTATAAAAATTGTTATTTTGCAATGGGAGTAAAACTTGCAAATAGCAAAATGCCAAAGGAAAAAAGAATAAATTATGAAGCAATTAATTCAATTTTAAAGCTATCAAAACAAGCATTTTTTAAAATCGTTTTAGATAAAGCGGATTTAGAAGATAATCAAGAATTATTTGAATTAAGAAATGCTTATAAAGACGCTAATTTTTATCTAATGCCAAAGGGTGCTACTAATGATGAATTAAGAGCGAATGCTAAGAGCGTTTTAGAATTTGCTATTAAAAATGGCTTTAATTATACAGATAGGATACATATTAGAATTTATGATGATTTGGAGGGTGTATGAGAATAGGTAAATTATTTGAGTTTGAAAATGCTCATATAGTTAGGTTTTGTAGTTCAAAAAGATGTAAAACTAGCATTCACGGACATTCTTATAAATTAGAATTAATTTTATATGCAAATACTCTTGATAAAGCGGGAATGGTTTATGATTTCGGGCTTTTAAAAGGAAATATTAAGCAAATAATAGATGCGTTTGACCATAGCACTTGTATTTATAAATACGATGATTTAGAGTATGTAAATGATATTAAAAAGCATTCAGCTAGGTGGGTTGAACTACCTTGTAATATCAGTGCCGAAAATCTTAGCATAGTGTTTTTTATATTAATTTCTAAGATTTTACAAAATTCAAAAATGCATAATGATGAGAATGTAAGAGTAGATAAAATCAGACTAAATGAGACTAGAACAGGCTGGGCTGAATGTGAATACGATGATGCTTTTTATAATGATGAGCCTAGAATTAATTTAAATGAAATAACTTTTTCTAAGGCAATTTTAGAAGATTTTAGTGATATAAATTTATTTGAAAAAATTAAAAATAATGAGATTTTTATAAATCCAAAGGAAGTTTAATGAGTATTATTGGCATTCATATGTTTTTTGTGTATTGCTTGGTAGCTTTAGAATTTTCTTATTTGTTTATTTCTCAATGTTGTAAGGATATTAATAAATTTATTTCAAGAATTTCAATTATTAGTCCAATACAAATTATAGCCTTAGTTTTGGTGTTATTAAGTGGTATGTTTATTGAAGCTACTAAGGCATTTTTTAATTTTAAGATTTTTTTATTTTTAAGTTGGATTTTGATTTTTTATCTTAGCATTAGACAGCTTGTAATTTTTAATAAGATAAAAAAAGCAAAAAAAAGCTTTAATTTTAAATTATTCAGTATTGTTTTTGAGATATTAAAAATATTTTTAATCATATTTGCTGGTGTTACAAATTCTTTATTATTTTAATCGGAGTTTTTAATGAGTGATTTTATAAGTGTGCATTTGTTTTTTGTATATATTTTAATAATTTTAGAACTTTTATATTTTGTTTTTTCACAATATTTAAAGGACATTCATAAATATATTTTTAGAATCAGAGTGCTTTTGCCTGCTTATTATACGATAATTGTTTGTGTGTTTTTTACAGGCATTATTATTGAAGCTATGAAAGGCTTTAATGATTTTAGATTTTTAATGCTATTTGCTGTTATTTTAATTTTAGGAATTTCTATATTTCAATTTATTAAATTTAAAAAATATAGAAAAAGCAAAGAATATTTAAAATTTAAAAAATTAAGTTTATTTTTAGAGCTAATAAAATTATTTGCTATTTTAATTGCAGGATTTAACAATGTTTTACTATTTTAATGATTTAGCAGGTAGTGAAGAAATTGTTTTAGATAGTGAATTAGTATCTCATTTTAAAGCTAGACGAGAACAAATAGGAAATATAGTAAATATCAGTAGATTAGATGGGTTTTTGTATAAATATGAAATAATATTTATGCAAAGAAATAAAATCATTTTAAAAATGCTAGAACAATGTGAATTTAAAGCAAATAAAAGTGGTGTAAAAATTGCACTTGCTATGATAGAAATTGATAGTATTTTTGAAATTGCACCTTATTTAAATGAATTAGGATTAGAAGAATTATTTTTAGTTTATACAGATTTTTCTCAAAAATCTTATAAATTTGATGATAAAAAATTAGCTAAACTTGAAAAGATTTTGCATAATTCAAGCTCACAATGTGCTAGGGCTGATATTTTAAAAATCACAATTTTAAATAATTTAGCCGAACTTAAAAAACTTTATAATGATTTTGTTTTAATTGATTTTAATAAAAATGATTTATGCGAGTTTAATAAAGATTGTTTATATGTAATTGGCCCTGAAGGTGGTTTTAGTGAAAAAGAAAGGAATTTATTTAAAACTCAAGGTCTAAAAATTACAAATATTTTAAAAGCAAAAACAGCCATTATAAGCATAAGTTCAAAAATTTTAATGTAGATTTAATGTAATTTAAGATACAATCACAGCTTTATTTATGCCAAAAAGGAAAATATTATGAAAAAAGACATTCATCCAGATTATAAAAAATGCACTGTAACTTGTGCTTGTGGAAATACTTTTGTAACTAAATCAAATAAAGAAGAATTAAGAGTAGATATATGCTCAAGTTGTCATCCATTTTTCACAGGAAGTGAAAAAATCGTAGATGCTGCAGGTAGAGTTGAGAAGTTTAAGAAAAAATATTCAATGCAATAATGCTTTATTTTGTTCCTACACCAATAGGAAATCTAGGCGATATTTCATATCGTGCTTTAGAAGTCTTACAAGTTTGCGAGTTAATTTTTTGTGAAGATGTGCGAGTTTGTAAGGCTTTACTTAATTTATTAAGTAGTAAATATAATATAGAATTTAATATAAATAATTTCATATCACTACATTCACACAATGAAAAAGATTTTGATTTTTCTAAAATTGATTTTTCTAAAAATATAGCTTATTTGAGTGATGCAGGTATGCCTTGCATAAGCGATCCTGGAATTTCATTAGTAAAATATGCTCAAGAAAATGATATAAAATATAGTGTTTTGCCTGGTGCAAATGCTGCTATTACTGCACTTGTTGCAAGTGGGTTTTCTGATAAGGAATTTATATTTTTAGGATTTTTAAATATCAAAAAAAATCGTCAAGCTCAAATAGAAAATGCTCTAAATCAAAGCTATCCTACTATTATATATGAAGCTCCTACAAGGATTTTGGATTTAGTATTAGATATTGCAAAAATTGATGAAGATAAAGAATTATTTTTAATTAAAGAAATATCAAAAATGTATGAAAAAACCTATAAAGATACTGCTAAAAATCTAGCAAATATTTTAAAAAATGAGAATTTAAAAGGCGAATGGGTAGTGGTTATAAATAATGAAAATTCTATTTCAAATTCTAATATAAATTCTCAAGATATTTTAAATCTTAATATAAGTTTAAAAGATAAAGCGAAATTATTGAGTAAATTAAATGGGCTTAGCCCAAAACAAAATTATGAAAATTTATTAAAGAGTGAAAAATGATAATTTACGGCAAACAAGTGCTAATGCACTATATTACAAAACATCCTGAAAAAATAGAAGAAATATATTTAGCAAAAGATTTAGATAAAGATAGCTTTAGACAAATTACAAAATTAGGCAAAAAAATCCATAAGTTAGATTTTATTAAAGCTCAAGCAATGGCAAAGGGTGGAAATCATCAAGGCTATTTAGCAAAAGTTAGCGAATACGAATTAGCAAATATAAATGAGTTTAAAAAATTTGAAAAAATTGTTTTATTGCACGAATTAAGCGATGTTGGGAATATAGGTTCAATTGCTAGAAGTGCTTATGCTTTAGGGTTTGATGGGATTATTCATTCAGGAAATAATATTAATATAGAAGCAGTTATGCGTTCTAGTGCTGGTGCTTTACTTGAATTAAAATTAGCATTTACTAAGGATATTTTAAGCTTGGTTAATGAATTTAAGCAAGTTGGTTTTAGCTTTTATGCTGCAAATAATTCAGAAAACGCTAAAGAGCATAATAAAATAAAATATGCTACAAAATCGGTTTTAGTTATGGGTAGCGAAGGTAATGGACTTAGTTCTAAGATTATTAAATCTTGTAATGAAGAAGTAAAAATTACTATGAAAAATAATTTTGATAGCCTAAATGTTAGTAATGCTTTTGCTATTTTAGGCGATAGGATGATAAATGAATGAAGTAGATTATTTAAAAAGTTTTTCTGTTAAAGAAATAGCTTTAAAAACTCACTTAGATGAAGCTAGAATTAAAGCAATAATTAATAAAGATTATGAGAATTTAAGTAGTGTTAATATTGCAATGAATATAAAGATTTTAGAGCGTGAATATAATATTGATTTTAGCGAATGGTTAAATGAATATAATGAATATAAAAACAATCATTTTAAGGACAAAAAAAATTCTTTAAAAGTAAAACCTAAAGTAATGGGTTATAACTCTGATAAGGAATCAAATAGTAATTTAGCTTATTTTATATATCTTAGTTTAGCTACTATTATTGTAATAGCTGGGGTTTTTTATTATTTTAATTATTATGATGAAAATTCTCAAGAAGTAATAGAAAATACCACAACTCAAGAAAAACCAATAGAAGAATTGCAAGTAAATCAGCAAGAAAATTCTACACAAACCAAAACTCAAATAGAACCTATTAAAGAAGTAAAAGAAGAAATAAAACCAGCTACTCCTTTAGTAGAAAAAAAGCTTGAAGAAGTAAAAGAAGATAAAAAGCCTGAAAATTTAGAAGAAAGTAAGATAAATACAAAAGAAGAAACAATTCAAATTCCAGCACAAGTAGAGCTTATTCCTGAAATAAAACCACAAGAGATTAAAACTCAAGAAGTTAAAGTTCAAGAAGTAAAATCTAATGAAATTAAAGAAGAAAAAGCAGAGATTATAGAGCCTAAAGTAGAGATTAAAAAAGATAATAAATTATTATTAAGTCCAAATTCTAAGGTTTGGGTTAGTGTTAAGAATTTAAAAACAAAAGAAACTAAAAATTATATGATAGTAAAAAGTGCTAGTTTTACTCAAGACTCTTTAATTTTTGTTGGTAATAACTTATTCACCCTTGAATTAGATGGTTCTAAGATAGAATTACCTACCACAAATGATGCTAGATATATTTTATTTAAAGATGGAAAAGTTACTTTTTTAAGTCAAAAAGAATATACAAAATTAGATAAGGCAAAATAATGAAAAAATTAATATGTTTATTTGTATTAGCTAGTTTTTCTTATGCTACTTCTTCTTATGAAATAGCTTCAAAATTAGTAAATGACGATAGCAAAGATGCAAAGCTTAGATTATTATTTCCTAGTGGGTCTTATATGCAAGGAAATATGCCAAATATTAAAGCAATTACTCAAGTTTTAAAAATGAATTCTTTATTAACTTATGCTTATTCAAACGCTACAAATATGCAAATTAAATTTAGCGCAAAGGCAAAAGCAGGGATATTTTTAAAGGCTATTACAAAAGCTTATGAGCAAATAGGAATTAATTATTATTTAGTTAGTGAATATGTAAAAAATAATGATGAAATTAGTGTTGCTTTTACGATTAATTCAAAATTTAGTATAGACCCAGGTGCTTTATACGAAGCTTTAAAAAAGACAGGAGTATATATAATAGACGCTAGAAGAAATCAGAATGAATTTAGTTATGAACTTGATTTTAGTAGAGCAAATATACAAGCTGATTTTGAATTAAATAAAGGCGATTTATTAGAGCTTACTAAACCACTTGATGCGTATTTTATAAAAGTGAATAATATTTCCAAGCTCGTAATTGATAGAAATTTAAATAATATTTGGTATCCAAAGATTGAATTTTTAGATAAGAATTTAAATCTTATTTCAACTTATAAAAGTGAAAATAATTTTAAAGAACTAAATGTAGCAGTTCCTAAAATGTGTGCTTATATGATAGTAGGAGATGCTTTTACGCTAGAAAATATTAGATTAGGATTAAATATAAAGGGAATGTAATGAAAATAGCTTTATTAGGGTATGGAACGGTTGCTAGTGGTGTAGCAAAATTAATCAAAACAAATTCTGAATTAATTCAAAAAAGACTAGGCAAAAAATTAGAAATTTCTTTAGTTTATACAAGAGAGCATAAGGCAAATTGTCCTTATACTCAAACAAGTAATTTTGAAGATATTTTAAATAGCGATTGTGATGTAGTTTGTGAATTAATGGGTGGGACTACATTTGCTTATGAGTGCATTAAAAAAGCTCTTGAAAAAGGAAAACATGTAATAACAGCTAATAAAGCTTTACTTGCTTATTATCGTTATGATATTGAAAATATGCTAAAGCCTAATCAATATTTTGGCTATGAAGCAAGTGTTGCTGGTGGTGTGCCTATTATTAAAATTATCAAAGAAGGTTTAAGTGCGAATAAATTTAATTGTATTAAAGGTATATTAAACGGCACTTCAAATTACATTCTTACAAAAATGCAAAATGAAGGCTTAAGTTATGAAATAGCTTTAAAACAAGCTCAAGAATTAGGCTATGCAGAAGCTGATCCTACATTAGATATTAACGGAATGGACGCAGCACATAAACTAACCATTTTAGCAAGTCTTGCTTATGGAGTTAATATAAAACCTGAAGATATTTTGGTTCAAGGAATTGATAAGATTAGTAATGATGATTTTTATTTTGCTAAAGAATTTGAATTTGGAATTAAGCTTTTAGCAATTGCAAAACAAAATAATGATAAGGTAGAAATTAGAGTTCATCCAACATTAATAGATAAAAATCATATCTTAGCTAGTGTAAATAATTCTATGAATGCTATTTTACTTAATGATAATGCTTTAGGGGAGAGTTTGTATTATGGAGCAGGTGCAGGAAGTCTTGAGACTGCTAGTGCTGTTTTAAGCGATTTAATGCAAATAGCTGATAATAAAACTCGTAAAATGCTAGGATATAATGAATTACCAGTGGTATCTTTAGTATCAACTTGCGATATAACTTCTAAATATTATTTAAGATTAAGTGTAGATGATAAGATAGGTGTTTTAAATAAAATTACAAGTTTAATGAGCAATAATGAAATTAGCATAGATAGTCTAATGCAACGCCCATCAAAAAATCAATCAAGAACGATTTTTATTACAACTCATCTTGCAAATGAAGCAAAAATCAATAAATTATTGCAAGAATTACAAGTTCAAGAATTTGTAAAAGATGAAATTAATTTAATAAGAATAGAAGAATAGTAATTCATTTAATAATTTGGAATATTATTTATAAAAGATAATTTTTATCCCATTTTAAAAAATGGATAAAAAAGCTTTAGGAAAAGGAAAGGTTATGAAAGAAATTTATTTAGACAATAACGCTACTACTATGATAGACCCAAGCGTTTTTGAATTAATGAAGCCGTATTTAGAAAATATATATGGTAATCCAAATTCACTTCATCGCTATGGTCAAGCTACTCATAAAGCATTAAATGATGCTTTAAATAAATTATATAGCGGATTAGGAGCGAGTGATTTAGATGATGTGATTATTACATCTTGTGCTACTGAAAGCATAAACTGGGTTTTAAAAGGAATTTATTTTGATGAGATTTTAAATAAAGATAAAAACGAAATCATTATAAGTGGAGTTGAACACCCAGCAGTTGGTGCAGCCTGTGCTTTTTTAGAAGCTAGATTAGGTGTTAAGGTTAAAACTTTACCTGTAAATAGCGAAGGCACTTGCAATGTTGATGATTTAAAAGCAATGATAAGCGATAAAACAGCACTTGTGAATGTTATGTGGGCAAATAATGAAACAGGAATGATTTTCCCTATTAAAGAATTAGCTCAAGTTGCACATGAGCATGGAGCTTTATTTCACACTGATGCAACCCAAGCAGTTGGTAAAATAAAAGTTGATTTTAGAAGTGCAGGAGTTGATTTTGCGTCATTTTCAGCACACAAATTCCACGGGCCAAAAGGCGTTGGTGGTCTTTATATAAAACAAGGTTTAAAACTTACTTCATTACTTCACGGCGGAGAGCATATGGGTGGTCGTAGAAGTGGGACATTAAATGTAGCTGGAATAGTTGGAATGGCAGAAGCATTAAGACTTGCTAATTTAATGCTTGATTACGAAAACTCTCATATAAGAAGATTAAGAGATAAATTAGAAGATGAGATTTTAACAATTCCTGATGTTAGTGTAGTAGGAATTAGGGCAAATAGAGTTCCTAATACTATTTTAGCAAGTATTAAGGGTGTTGAAGGTGAAGCGATGCTATGGGATTTAAATAAGGCTGGAATTGCAGCAAGTACAGGAAGTGCTTGTGCTTCTGAAACTCTTGAGAGTAATCCTATTATGGAAGCAATAGGAGCTGAAGCTGATTTAGCTCATACGGCTTTAAGATTAAGTCTTAGTCGTTTTAATACAGAAAGTGAAATTGATTACGCAGCAGAACAAATTAAAGCAGCAGCTAAGCGTTTAAGAGCAATTTCTAGCACTTACGCTTATTCTCCAAGCTGGCTTAAAAAGGATAAATAATGGCAAAAAATAATTTAATAAGTGGTTCAATTTGGGATGAATATTCACAAAAGGTTCAAGATTTAATGAATAATCCAATTCATATGGGTGAGCTTACAGAAGAAGACGCAAAAGCTACTAATACAAGATTAATAGTTGCAGATTTTGGAGCTGAAAGTTGTGGCGATGCTGTTAGGCTTTATTGGTTAGTAGATGAAGCTACTAATATTATTAAGGACGCAAAATTTAAAAGCTTTGGCTGTGGGACTGCAATTGCTAGTAGTGATACAATGGCAGGACTTTGTATAGGTAAAAGTGTTGATGAAGCTGTAAAAATTACAAATATAGATGTGGAATTTGCAATGCGTGATAATCCTGATACTCCTGCAGTTCCACCTCAAAAAATGCACTGCAGTGTAATGGCGTATGATGTTATAAAAGCTGCAGCAGCTCAATATAAAGGTATTAACCCTGAAGATTTTGAAGATGAGATTATAGTTTGTGAATGTGCTAGAGTAAGCCTAAAAACTATTAAAGAAGTAATAAAATTAAATGATTTAAAATCAGTTGAGCAAATTACTCAATATACTAAAGCAGGTGGCTTTTGCAAATCTTGTGTAAGACCTGGTGGTCATGAAAAAAGAGAGTATTATTTGGTTGATATATTGGCTGAAACTAGAGCTGAAATGGATAAAGAACGCTTGAAAAAAGCTAATTTAAGTGATAATTTTGATGATTTAACCGTTGTAAAACAAATTAAAGCAGTTGAAGAATTATTAGATACTGAAATTCGCCCAATGCTACATATGGATGGTGGAGATTTAGAAGTAATTGATATTCAAAAAAGTAGCGATGGAATGTGTGATTTATATATTAGATATCTAGGCGCATGTAGTGGCTGTTCTAGTGGAAGCACTGGGACATTATATGCTATTGAAAATATTCTTCAAGAAAATCTTAGTCCAAACATTAGAGTAATTCCAGTGTGATTAAAAAATAGGAAATATTTTTATTTCCTATTTTAATTTTTCTTATTATATATCACTCATAATATTGCTAAAGAATTTAAAATCAAGTATTTTAAGAAGTAGATATATTGCATATAAGTAGCAATTTTTTAAAAATTTACTTGATTATAAAATAGATTAAAGTTTTATATATGGGACTTTAAATAACTTTTAAAAGTATAAAAACTAATATATAAAATTACTTAGAATAACACATATAATTTTTATAAAACTTCATAAAACACACGAAATTAAATTAGCATTGAAAGTAATTTAAGGTTTTAACTAAATAAACTTAAAAAATATATTTTATAAAAACTTCTTATAGCTCTAATATAACGAAGTTTTAAATTAATTTCTAAAAATAATCTTAATTAAAACCTATAGACTAAATCTAATATCATATTTAATTATTAAACAAAAATATTAGATAAACCGAATTTATAAGAAAATAGATTAATTTTGTAATTTATTTTCACTTAATAATCTTGTTAATTCTCCTGCTTTTGCTGGGGTCATTTTTGCTAGTATTGATGATATTTTTTTAGCTTCAAGACTTAAAAATATTTTTATAACTTCTTTTTCATCCATTGTTTCTAAAATAGCCGCCGCCGCTGCATCTTTCATCTTAGCATAAGCATTTGATACCTTACTCATTTTAGTTTCTGTAATTTCATTTTTTAATTGTCTAATTTCGGCTAAAATTTTTGCATTATTGTTTCTAATTTCATCTAATTTATCTTGTTCTTTTTTTATCTCTTCTAACATTGCTAAGTTTTTTTCTTCTTTTTCTTTTTGAATAGCTAAAAAAGCAGCTTTATAGCTTTCTAATGCTTGTTTTGCTTCGTCTAGCTCTTCTATTTTTCTATCCATTTGTAATTGCTGACTATTAAAATAAGCACTGCAATCTTGTGCATAAGTAAAAGAGATTAAACTCATAAGAATTAATAATTTTTTCAAGATTTTTCCTTTTTTAACATTGTTATTAAAATACCAATCATAATTAAAGCAAATCCAATTATTTGAACGATTAATAAGCTTGTCCCTAACCATAAATATCCAATAATTGCAGCAGCTAATGGTTCGTTTGATGATATTAAACTAGCTTTACTTGCTCCTATTTCTTGCAAACCAACCATAAAAAAACCAAAAGCCATAGTAGTTCCAACTACAATTACTCCTAACATAGCAAGTATTAATTCTAAATCAATTTGCACTTCAAATTCCCAAATCTTTTGATATACACAAAAAGCAATTCCTGCAATAATCATAGCAAAACCTAAATTAGGCAAAGGAGAATAAATCATATTAATTTTTCTAGGAATAATTGCATAGCAAACTGCTCCAATTGATGATAAAAAGCATATAATTAAAGCCTTAGTAGAGATTACAAATTTATTAAAATCACCATTAGTTGATAGCAAAAAAGCTCCACATAATACACAAATTAAAGCTAGAATTTCATATATGTTAGGAAATCTTTTTTGTTCAAAACATACGATTAGCACTATAAAAACAGGAGCTGTATATTGAATTACGGTAGCAATTGCAGCATTGCTTAATTCAATTCCGTAAAAGTATGTATATTGACACATAAAAATGCCGAAAAATGAAAATATTAATAATGTAAATAGGTGCTTTGTGTTTTTAAAAATTAAAAAATTAATTTTGATTTTTCTTACTAAACAAAATAAAAGCATTAATATTCCAGCAAATAATAATCTTAATGGCACTAAAAAATCAGCATTTAAGCCTTTTTTTAAGAATATAAATTCTCCACAAACACCACTAAATCCCCAGCAAATTCCACCTAAAAAAACTAAAATTACCCCATAATTTTTATTCATATTAATCCTTTAAGTAATTATAGTTTAATTATTGCTTTATTTTCTTAATTTTTATAATTAATTAATTTATTTTAAAAAATGCTTAAAATACCATAAATTTAAATAAAAATTATAATTTATATAATAATTATTATTAGAATTTAAAATAATTTTTCAGTTTATTTTAAAACTAAATAATTAAAATAAAAATATAATTTTAATTTAAGGAGGATAAAGATGAAAATCTTTAAAAAAGTTTCAAGTTCATTGGTTTTAGCTACTATGCTAATGGGGGGGGGTAATTTATTTGCTTTAAGCGAAGGTAATGAATATATTACATTAAGCACTCCTATTCCAAATGCTCAAAATTCAGTTTATGAAATATGGTCTTATAGATGCACACATTGTTATTCACATCATAAAGCAAAAACTATGGAAAAAATCCAAGTTGCATTTCCTAATGTAAAAGTTGGATATTTATTAGTAAAAACTATGGGAGATTATGGCAAACAAGCTGCTGAAGTTTTAGCTTATGCGCAAAATGAAGATGAAAAAGCAGGAAGAAAAGTTGCTGACGCACATAGCTTACATCATAAAGTAAGTGATGCTTATTTTTCAGCTTATTTTAAGAAAAATCAAAGATGGGGAAATGGTGCTGAGCCAGATAAATTTTATGAAACAGGTCTAAAAGCTTTAGGAATTGATAAAGCAAAATTAGATGAGTTTTTGGCTACTCCTAAGGCTCAAGAAATCATTGCTTCTTATGAAATCGCTGATCCTATTTCAAAGAATTTCGGAACTCCAGGTTTTGTAGTTAATGGGAAATATGAAGTAAATATTTCAAAAATTGGCTCACCTGAAGCTTTAGTTGAGGTTATTAAAGAATTACTTAGTATGTAAGGAGTTTTGCTATGAAGCTTCTTAATAAATTAACAAGCCTACAAGAAGGTAGGCTTTTATGGATATTAATGGTTATTGTTACACTAGGTCTTACTTGTGTAGCACATTATTTCTTTCAAGATTATTTATATATGCAGCCTTGCGAACAATGCGTATATATTAGATATGCAATGATAGTAATGGCAATAGGTGGCATAATAGCAGCTATTTATCCACATCAACTAACTAGAATTATTGGATATACTTTAGGTTTTTATGGTTGTTTAATAGGTTTTGGATTTTGTATAACTTTAAATGAAATTCACGAAGCAGTGCATAATGCAAATGCTTTTGGTGGAGTGCAAGGTTGTAGAGAAATTCCAATATATCCTTTTGCATTGCCTTTACACGAATTAGCACCAGGCTGGTTTTTACCTACTGGAGAATGTGGTCTTGATAATCCTATCGTGCCTGAAGATGCTTATGCTACTTTAAGTTCTTTTCAGCAATTTTTTGTAGGAACTGAAGCGGGTGATTTTGAAGATGGATTTTATTCGCAAGGTTGGTATTTAATACCTAGTTTACATTTTATGAATATGGCAATTGCATGTTTATTATGCTTTGTATGTTGTTTTATTGCACTTTTAGCAATGTTTATAGGTTTTATATCAAAACCTTGCAAATGTGCAAAAATTGGTGCTATTATTGTAATAGCTATTACTTTGATTTTATTTTTTAGTGGAAATGCTATTAAAGCAGCAAAAATTGCTTCAATGGCAGCTGGAATTTGAATATATTAATTTTTTAAAGGAGATTAAAATGAAAAAGGTATTGAGTTTATTTGCAGCGGCTGCAATTCTTTCAACAAGTGCTTATGCTATAGGTGGTGCTAGTGGTGCTAAGACTGATTATCACAAACAAGGCAAAATCGGTGAATTAGTAATGAACCCTTATAAAATCGCTCCCCTTACTGCAGTTATTAAAAATGGTGGTTATAAATTAAGCGATGTTAGCGTTGAAATTGTTCCTAAGGAAAACGGAGTTCCTTTAAAATATAATGTTGCTAATAAATTTTTATTAACTCACGGCGGAATTCCAGTTTTTGGACTATATCCTAATTATTACAATACAGTTAAGGTTAGCTATACAAAAGAAGCAAATGGCAAAAAAGAAAGAGTAGAAAACGAAGTTTATGAAATGTATGCTAGTGCTATTTATGTAGAAGCTAGTGGAATTAAATTTCAAAAAGCTGCATTATTTAGTGAAGCTAAAGTAAGTAAAGTTGACCCAGAATTTAAAGATAGACTTTATTTTGTAAATAATATTGAAGAAAAAAGTGGAGCAGGAACTAAAGTAGTATGGAATAACCCAACAGGTGGGGCATTAGAATGGAATTACTATCCACAAAACTTTATCATTGATACAACAGGAGAAGTTAGATGGTATATGTTAGCTACTCCAATTTATGACCTTGATAGCTCAACTATGGCTGGTGTTATGATGGGCTTTAAACAAGATACTGATGGTGCTTTAGTTTGGGGATATGGTCAAAGATATGCAAAATATGACATAATGGGAAGAGAGATTTTCAATCGTCGCTTACCTGCAAACTATATTGACTATTCACACCAACTTGATGTTGCAGCTAATGGAAATTATTTTTTAAGAGTTGCTAGTGCAAATACACTTCGCCCTGATGGTAAAAATGTAAGAACGGTAAGAGATGTTATCGTAGAAATTGATAGAGATGGTAATGTGGTTGATGATTGGAGATTATACGAAATACTTGACCCATATAGAGATATAGCATTAAAAGTTCTTGACCAAGGTGCAGTATGTTTAAATATTGATGCAAATAAAGCAGGTCAAACTTTAAGTGCTGAAGAATTAGCAAAACTTGATAGTAGTGATAAGTTTGGAGATATTGTTGGAACTGGAGCAGGTCGCAACTGGGCTCATGTAAATAGTGTTAGTTATGATCCAAGTGATGATAGTATTATCATTTCATCTCGCCATCAAAATGCGGTTGTAAAAATTGGTCGTGATAAAAAAATCAAGTGGATTTTAGGTGCTCACAAAGGTTGGAAAGATGAGTTTAAAAAATACTTATTACAACCTGTAGATAATAAAGGTAAAAAAATTGAGTGTGATGATGAATATAGTAAATGTCCAGGATATGAAAATCCTGAAGGTGGATTTGACTTCACTTGGACTCAACACACAGCTTATAGAATTCATGAATTAAGTAAAAAAGGTGTTACTTATATAACCGTATTTGATAACGGAGATAGTCGTGGTATGGAACAACCTGCGTTTCCAACTGATAAATACTCTCGTGCAGTTGTTTATAAAATAGATGAGAAAAAAATGAGCGTTGAACAAGTTTGGGAATACGGCAAACAAAGAGGTCATGAATGGTATAGCCCTGTAACTTCTCTAGCTCAATATAATGCAGATAAAAACTCAATTTTTGCATATTCGGCTACTGCGGGGGCTAATTTTGATTTAGCAAATGGAGCATTCACTTCAGCACCAAATCCATACATTATGGAATTTAAATATGGCTCAACCACTCCTAGCGTTGAAATCCAATTAAAAGATACAACAGGCTATCAAGCGTGGCCGTTTGATTTAGGCAAAGCACTTAGTAAATAAGTAAAAAAGAACTAGAATCATTTCTAGTTCTTTAAATTCTTAATAAAATATATAACAATACCTAAGGCTTTTTTGCAATCTTCTTGCTCTCCTAAGCCGCAAGATTTTTTAAAATATTTAAACGCTTTAAATAAATTATTATGTTTTACATACAAAATAGCTATATTTTTACAAGAAATCGCATTATCCATATTACAAGCTTTTAAATGATTTTCAAAACCTAATTTTTCGTTTTTCATCTTATCATTATATAAATATAATTGCCCTAAATTAAAGCAAGAATTTTGGTCATTTAACTTGCAATAATGTTCAAATATTTTAGCGGTTCTATCTAAGTTAGTATTTGTATTTATATACACAAAAGCTAATTGCATACAAGCATCTTTTATATTTGCTTTACAACCTTTAAATAAATATGGTTCTGCTTTAATATCATCTTTTAAAGTATTAGAATAAAATATACCTAAATTCCCACAAGAAATTCCATCATTGTTATTATACTCACAAGATAATTTATAATAATATTCAGCCTTTTGTAAGCTATCTGGATTGTTTTCTTCATTATAAATAGTTGCTAAATTATTACAAGCTTTATATGATTTTTCATTACAAGAGATTATGTATAGTTCTTTTGCTTTTTCTAAATCACATTCAACGCCTAAGCATTTGTGATATTTTAAAGCTTCTTTATAATAATCTTGCGAAAAAGCAATCACGCTAATTAATGCGATTAATAATATTTTTTTCATTTTTTCTCCTTTTTTTCAAGTGTCTTATTTTATTATAATTAAATATCATTTAGCAATTTAGTATTATTGATAGTAATTTTTAATTTATTTAAAAATAAAAATAATAATTGTTATAAATTTCTTGCTAATATTTCAATACTTTAAAATATTATTTAAGGAGAAAAATTGAAAAAGTTAGCTTTAACAATTCTAGCAAGTAGTGTGCTTTTGGCAAATGGTGTGGTGAATGTCTATACTTCAAGGCATTATGATTCGGATAAAATCGTATTTGACGCATTTACAGCAAAAACAGGTATCAAGGTTAATTTAGTTCAGGATAAAATTGACCCACTTATAACTAAATTAGAGCAAGAAGGCAAAGATACTCAAGCTGATTTGTTTATGACAGTTGGAGCTGGGGATTTATACAAAGCAAAATCAAAAGGCTTATTACAACCTTACTCATCAAAAATAGTTGATGAAAAAGTTCCTGCAAAATTTAGTGATAAAGACAAAACTTGGGCAGGAGTAACCTATAGAGCTAGAGTATTTGTGTATGACCCAAAACAAATTAGTGAAAAAGACCTTAGCACTTATGAAGCATTAGCTGATGAGAAGTTTAAGGGTAAGGTTTTAACTCGCTCTTCAACAGCTTCATATAACCGCCATTTAATCGCATTTATGATAGCAAAAGATGGGCTTAACCAAACTCAAGATTGGGCTAAAAAATTAGTTGCTAATTTTGCAAGAGAGCCAAAAGGCAATGATAGAGACCAAGCAAAAGCAATTGTAAGTGGCACAGGGGCAATTGCTATTATGAATAGCTATTATCTAGGTAGAATGTCTGTATCAAAAGATCCAATTGAACAAGAAGTATTTAAAAATCTTAAAATATTCTTCCCAAATCAAAACGATGGTGGAACGCATATAAATATAAGTGGAGCAGGTATTACAAAATATGCTAAAAATGTAAAAGAAGCAACCGCTTTAATGGAGTTTTTAGTAAGTAAAGAAGCTCAAGAGATTTTAGCTCAAACAAATTATGAATTCCCAGTAAATAGCGAAGCAAGTCCTGCTGATGTGGTTAAATCATGGGGTGAGTTTAAAGCAAGTGAAATTGATTTTAACGAAATAGCAAAAAATCTTGAAACCGCTCAAGTAGTAGCTGATAAGGCTTTATGGAAGTGAGAAGATTAAGCGATTTTTTAGCTTATTTGATATTATTTATAATATTAATTCCTATTTTTTATATTATATTTTTTATAACACAGCCGATGAAAGAAAATACGGCTGTGTTATTTGATAGCTACTTAGTAGAATATCTAAAAAATACAGGAATTATTGTGCTATTTACCCTGATTTTTTCTACGATTATTGGGGTGTTCTTAGCTTATTTTGAGAGTTTTTATGAGTTTAGATTTAGGAAATTTTTTAAGTTTTGCTTGGTTTTACCTTTTGCAATTCCTAGCTATTTGTTTGCCTATGTTTATGCTGATTTTTTCTCTTATTTTTCTTGGTTTAATATATTTTTAAGGGATACATTTAATATTAAAATCCATTTTGATATGATGAATATTTATGGAGTTATTTTTGTATTTTCAATATCGTTTTTTCCTTATACTTACATACTTACAAGGGGATTTTTAGCTAGATTTGCTTCTAGTTTAATTTATAGTGCAAGAAGTCTAGGTAAAAATGAATTTGAGATATTTTTTAAAGTCATTTTGCCTTTATCAAGACCTGTTATTGTAGCTGGTGCAAGTTTGTGTGCTATGGAGACACTTAATGCTTATGGAGCGCCGAATTATTATGGTCTGCATGTATTTAGCACAGGTATTTACAAAGCTTGGATTGGATATGGGGATTTAAATGCTGCTATTAAATTAGCTGTGATTTTATTATTAATAGTATTTTTTATCTTATTTATTGAGAAAATCACTCAAAGACCTTATGAATTAGGCTCAAAACAATACGCATTAACAAGGACAAAACTTAGCAAAAAAGCCGAAATAATTGTGCTTAGCTTGTTTTTTATAATTTTATTTATTAGCTTTATTTTGCCTGTTATTCACATTTTAATATGGTTTAAGAGAAGTTATTTTGATGTTGATTATGCTAATTTATTTGCACTTAGTAAAAATAGCTTTTTTTTAAGTGTAGTTTCTAGTGTGATTATTTTGATAATTGCTTTATTTTTAGCAGCAAATCAACGCTTTAAAAACAATAAATCAAAATTAATAATAAGCTCTTTAGCAAATATGGGCTATAGTATTCCTGGTTCTGTTGTAGCTGTTTGTATGCTTGTTATGTTTATTTTTATAGATAGAAGTTTGGCTTCTTTTTATTCTTACTTAGGAATTAATAAGAGTTTATTTTTAACTTTAAGTCCTGTGATTTTGATATTTGCTTATGTTGTTAGATTTTTATCATTAGGTTTTAATTCAATTAATTCAGGGCTTAATAGACTGCCTAGCTCACTAACTAATGCAAGGCATAGCTTGGGGATAAATCCTTTTAAAGGCTTTTTTAAGATTGAGTTTGTTTTGATAATCCCTAGTTTGCTTAGTTCATTTATATTGATTTTTATTGAAGTGATTAAAGAATTGCCTTTAGCAAGTTTGCTTGCTACGAGTGATTTTAAAACCCTTTCGTTTGAGATGGATAGATATGCAAGTGATGAGCAGCTTGCTATGGTTAGTGCTCCTGCACTTGTGGTTGTATTAACTTGCTTTATATTATTAGTTATATTTAATTTGATTAAGGAAAGAAAATGAATTATTTTGAGTTTAAAAATGTGAGTTTTGGATACGAAAAGCCACTTTTTACAAATCTTAGCTTTAGTCTAAAACAAGGAGAAAAATTAGCCATACTAGGAGAAAGTGGCAGTGGTAAAAGCACAATTTTAAAGCTAATTGCAGGATTTAACGAGCTAAAACAAGGAGAAATCTTTTTAGATAATGAAAATATTAGCAAAATTCCAGCTTATAAAAGAAATATAGGATTTTTATTCCAAGATTATGCTTTATTCCCTCATTTAAATGTATTAGAAAATGTTATGTTTGGTATAAAAGATAAAGATAAAAAACAAATTGCCTTAGATATTTTAAATTCTTTAGATATAAAAAATCTTTTTAATTCTTATCCTAAGACTTTAAGCGGTGGTCAACAACAACGCGTTGCACTTGCAAGGTGTATTGCTCAAAAGCCTAAATTATTGCTTTTAGATGAGCCTTTTTGTGCATTAGATGCTAATTTACGCTCTAGTGTTAGGACATTTGTTTTGGATTTTTTGAATAATTTAAATCTAACTTGCATTATGGTAACTCACGATTTAGCTGATGTGAATGCTTTTAAATCTTCGGTTTTAACATTAAAATGTGTATAAACTACACACTTTTTGAATTTTTTTACAAAAAGTTATTAAAAATGTTAAAAATTATTTTAAAATGAGCTTTTTAAAATTAATCAAAGGATTATTATGAGAACGCAAAACAACTCATTTTCGCTTGTTATTTTAACAGCGTTATTTTTTATGATGGGCTTTTTAACCGTTTTAAACGATATTTTAATCCCACATCTTAAAGAACTTTTTGAATTAACTTATTTTCAATCATCTTTAGTTCAATTTTGCTTTTTTGGAGCGTATTTTATAACTTCTGCATTTTTTGGTAAGCTAATTCAAAAAATTGGCTATCAAAATGGTGTTGTAGGTGGATTTTTATTAGCCACATTAGGTGCTATTTTATTCTATCCTGCAGCAGGAACTCATAGTTATGCTATATTTTTAGGTGCTTTATTTGTTTTAGCTAGTGGGGTAGTGTTACTTCAAGTTACAGGAAATCCGTTCGTTACTTTATTATCACCTAGTGGTAAAGAAGCAAGAAATTTAGCTTTAGTTCAAGCATTTAATTCACTTGGAACAACCGTTGGACCATTTTTTGGTAGCTTATTTATCTTAAGTTCAACTACAAATTTAAGCTTAGAAGAAAAAATAAGCTCAGTTCAATTACCTTATTTAGGAATTGCAGTTGCACTAATTGTTTTAGGAATTTTTGTGAAGTTTTTCATAAAATTACCTGATGTAAGAATTACAGCAGAAGAAATCAGCGAAAACGCACACGATACAAGAACAAGTGCTTGGCAATATAAACACTTGGTTTTAGGTGCTATTGGGATTTTTTGCTATGTTGGTGCTGAAGTTGCTATCGGCTCATTTTTAATTCTTTATTTAATGCCTATTTTAAATATCACTCAAGTAGAAGGTGCTAGTATGATAGCTTATTATTGGGGTGGAGCTATGGTAGGTCGCTTTATTGGAAGTTATATAATGAATTATATTAAACCTGCTTATTGTTTAGCATTCAATGCAGTTATTGCTATGACGCTTTTATTGTGTGCTATTTTAATTGGTGGAGAATTGGGCGCTTACGCAGTTTTAGGTGTTGGATTTTTTAACTCTATTATGTTTCCAACTATTTTTTCACTTGCTACAAATGGACTTGGTCGCTGCACTTCTCAAGCTTCAGGAATTATTTGTATAGCAATCGTTGGTGGAGCTATTATCCCTCCTATTCAAGGAATACTTGCTGATATTGTTAATTTACATATATCTTTCATTATTCCTGCGATTTGCTATTTATATATTTTATTCTTTGCAGTTAAAGGCTATAAATGCAAATAAGAATTTGAATTCAGATTTTTCTGAATTCAAATCTTAAATCTTAACCATAAAAATCCAAGCACAGCAGAACAACAACTAGCACTTAAAACTGCTAATTTTGCACTATTAAAAATTGCTTCATTTCCTTCAAAAACTAATGTATTTATAAAAAAGCTCATTGTAAAGCCAATTCCTGTTAATATACTAGCTCCGTATAAAATCTTTTTGCTAGATGGTAATGTTGCACCTAGTTTATTAGCAAGTAAGCAAAAACTAAATACTCCTAATTGCTTTCCAATAAATAAACCAAAAAATATTCCAAAAAATACACTATTTAAATTGTCTAAATTAAACTCAAGCAATACCCCAGCATTAAATAAAGCAAATATAGGCAATATTGCATAATTTACATAAGGGGTTAAATCGTGCATAATTTGCTCTAAAAATTCTTTATTGTCTTTAGTATGTAAAGGGATAAAAAATGCACAAAGCATTCCAGCTAAAGTAGTATGAACCCCACTTTCTAAAACACAAACCCAAATAAAAGCACCTACTATTAAATAAAACATTTTGTAAGTACAATGGAAAATATTTAATATAAATAATAACCCAACACCAATAGAGCCTAAAACAAGAGAAATATATAAAAGGTCATTTGTATAAAATATCGCAATTATAATAATTGCAGCAATATCATCAAATATTGCAAGGCTTAATAAAAATACTCTTACACTATTTGGAACATAGTTTTTTAGCATTAATAAAATAGCAATAGCAAACGCTGTATCAGTTCCTGTTGGAATTGCAAATCCACTTAATCTATAAGTATCAAAAAAATTAAATATAGAATATATTAAAGCAGGAACCATAATTCCACCTAAAGCACCAGCAAGCGGTAATAATCTTTTGCTATTTGTATTTAGTTCTCCGCATAGAATTTCTTTTTTTACTTCAAGTCCAATCCAAAAGAAAAATATAGCAACCAATCCATCATTTACCCATAAAAACAATGGTTTGCTTAAAGAATAATCTAAAAAGCTAATAGATGCTCTAGCTTCTAAACAAGCATTGTAAAATTCACTAAATGAAGAATTTTTTAAAAATATTGCTAAAAATGTCATAAATAATAATAAAAATGCAGGTAAAAGTTCGTTGTTTTTTATTTTTGATAACATTTCTCTCCTTTTAAATAAATTAAATAAAACATTCTTAGTAAAAAATGCTTGATTTAAAGAATTGTAAAGGTTTTAAAAGCGATATTTACTCTGATAATAATTAAAAAAAATAAATAAAAGTTTATAAAAAATAATAATTTTTATTATTTAATAATTTAAAAATAAAATTAAAATTCCTATTTTAAATTCTTGAATTTAAAATAGGATATTTGAATTATTTTGTTGTATCTGGAAGTTTTTCAATATAAAGGCTAGTTGAAGGGAAAGCAAAACTTAGACCATTTTTCTCAACTATTTTCATAATTTCCATTAATATTTTGCTTTTTTCATCATAATATTGTTTAGCACTAACGCTTTTTATATAAAAGTATAGCTCTACATTGATACTACTTGCAGCAAAATCATCTAGCCAAACATAAATTGATGATTTAAAGCCTTCTAAATCATTGACAGAAATTAAATTTTGTTTGTAATAATTTTTGTTTTTGTGTTGAAATACATCATCGTTTTCGTTAGCAATTATATTATTGCTTGTCAGCAATTCTTTTATATCGTTTATAAAATTTTGTATTTGCTCTGTGCTTGCGTCGTATGTCAAGCCAACGCTCATTCTTACTCTTCTACCATATTTTCTTTTTGAATAATTTTTTATGTTTCCATTTAATATCGTAGAATTTGGGATAAATACTAAGCAGTTATCAAAAGTTCTTATGGTTGTTTTCCTAAGACCTGTTTCAACTATTGTTCCTTCTATTCCGTTAATTTCTACCCAATCACTTTGAGAAAATGAATTATCAAATAACATTAAAACAGAAGCAAAAAAGTTAGCGATAATATCTTTTGCAGCAAGTGCAACTGCTAAACCACCAATACCTAATGAAGCAATAATTGCTGAAATATCAAAACCTAATTTAGCAAGTATGATTAATATAGCTATGAAGACTATTATAAAATATAGTATTTTTAGCATAAGATTTATTATTTCTTTTTTACCGCTTCTTTTAGCAATTTTTGAAATAATTATTACTCCGTATCCATCTAAGATAGTTATTAATAACCAAGTAAATGCCATAGTATTAATAATGCCAAATAGCGTTAGTATAAGTGTCATAATTGGAGCAGGATAGAACGCTATTAGAAAACATAACCATAAACCATATATATAAAATAAAGCAATTAATGGTTTTGTTGATTTTTGCAATAATTGCAATGAATGATCATCATGGTTTTTCTTAAATACTCTTAAAATTATTGTAAAAATTATTTTAAGAACTAATTTTTTTAATAAAAATATAAATAGCATTATAAGAGTGCATATTATCACTTTACCAGGATTTATATAATTATTTACTTCTTCTGGAAAATATGAATTAAATTTACTTAAAAATTTATTAGTATCTAGTTGCTTAAAAATATCATTAGTAGTAAATATATCTGTATTTAGTCTAAGATATGTTAAAAGTTCTACATAAGAATTAATTTTAATTTTTACTTCTTGATTATCACTTGTATAATTACTAATCGTTTTTATGCGTTCATCTATTAGATTTTTTAAATCTGTTTTATGCTCTTCTTTAGAATTTAGATAAGAAATAATTTCTAATAAACATTCATAAAAATTTTGTTCTACTGCTTGTAAAATTTTATCATTATTAGTTTTTTTAATATCTTTTAATATGTTTTTGTCTAAATTCTCTGGTGTAATTAGGGTTGGAAATACTGCTAGTATTTGATTTTTTTCATTTTTTAATTCTTTGATTTCAGAATTTATTTTGAGTTTATTTTGGCTGTTTTCATCTTTTTCATCAGCTAAAAATTTATTTAATTCTTCTATTTTTATGTTTTTAGTAGAAAAATTATCAATATTATTTAATAGCTCATTAGAATATAAAAAAACCCCAAATAATAGTATAAATAAAATTCTCATTTAATATCCTTTAATGGTTTAAAGTGTCCGTCATTAGGGCAGTATTCATAGATTTCTCCTGTTTCTATTAAAAAATACCAAGCTCTAATTTTTAATTTATTCTCATCAATTCTTTTTTGAACTTCAGGATAGCCTAATAAATTTTCATAGCTATTTAAAATATTTGCTTTTTCTATCATCCAAGACCTTAATGCGTATTGACCTTCGTAGTGGTTTAGTTCTAATGTAAAATCAACTTGTTGTTTAATATCATCAATTAAAGAAACCCATTTTTTTACGTTAGGTAAAAGTTCTGCTTTTTTACTAGGAATATCTTTACATCCACCGCAGTTGCTATGCCCACATATTATTACATTTTCAACATTTAACGCATATAAAGCATATTCAATAGCTGAAGTTGTTGCTAAATATTCATCTTTTACACGATATGGTGGGATAATATTTGCTATATTTCTTACAACAAATAATTCTCCTGGAACTGTTGAAGTTATTAGATTAGGAATTACTCTTGAATCAGCACAACCTATAAATAATGTATGTGGATTTTGCTCTTCTTTTAAATCTTTAAATAAGTCTTTATGTTCTAAAAACCCTTCTTGCATAAATTGCAATGCGCCTTTTATTAATTTATCCATTTTTTATCCTTGTTAAAAAGCGAAATTATATAAAAAAATTTCAATGAGATATTAACTAACTTAGTTATAATCAAGTGCATTTAATAATAACAAGGAGACAATTATGAGTTTATACGAAAGAACTCGTGCTAGTTCAGCAATTCGCTCAGATGCTGCTATTTTTGTAAGAGATACATATATGTATTTTGCACTTTCACTAGTTGCAGCTACTTTAGGAGCTTATTTAGGTGCTACTTATTTAGCTAGTTTTTTAGTTGGCAATATTTGGGCTAGTATAGGAACGCTTATAGTAGAAATTGCCTTAATTATGATATTAAATAGAAAAAGTGAGGTAACTAATGGTGCTATTGCTATGTTATTTGCATTTGCATTTATTAGTGGATTAAGCCTTACTGGAATTATTTATATTACTTTACAAAGTCAAGCAGGTGCTACAATTATTGCTCAAGCTTTATTTTTAACAACTTTAGCTTTTGCAGGTCTTAGTGTTTTTGCATTCACAACTAAAAGAGATTTTAGCGTTTTTGCTAAAGGATTTTTTATAGTTTTATTAATTATGATAGGTGCGTCTTTATTAAACCTATTTTTCCAAAGCCACCTTTTACATTTAATAGTTTCTTGTGTTGGAGCAATAGTATTTAGCTTCTTTATCATTTATGATACTCAAATGATAATTCGTGGAGCTTATCAAACACCAATTCAAGGTGCAATTGCTTTATACCTTGACTTTATTAATTTATTTATATCTTTATTAAATATCTTAAGAAGCATTAGAGACTAATTTTTAAGCCTTCAATTTTGAAGGCTTTAACTTATTTTAAATTTTATAACATATAATACAAACTTTATTTTTAAACGAAAGAAGTAATATGAACACAATTTTTATCGCAATTCAATTTATTTTAGTAGTTATTATTTGTGCTTGCGTTCTTATGCAAAAAAGCTCAAGTATAGGCTTAGGTGCTTATAGTGGTTCTAATGAGAGCTTATTTGGAGCTAAAGGTCCTGCTGGTTTTTTAGCAAAATTTACTTTTATTATAGGAGTTTTGCTAGTAGCTAATACTATTTATTTAAGCTATAGTTATAACACTAAAACTGGTGAAAGTCTAGTAAATAAACTAGAAAATGCTAGCAAACAACTTAATGACACTAATCAGCCTAAAGCATTACCAGAATCAATTAAATAAAAGGAATACTAATGTTAAATGATATTTATTCAAAACAAAAAGAACAAAATGAAAAAGCTCATAATTCTTTAAAAAAAGATTTTATGACTTTAAGAACAGGTAAAGTAAATATTTCTATATTAGATAATGTTTTTGTAGATTATTATGGAACTCCAACTCCATTAAATCAAGTTGCAACCGTGTTGGCAACTGATGCAACGACAATTACTATTAGTCCTTGGGAAAAATCTATGATTAAGGCTATAGATACTGCTATAAAAGCAGCAAATATCGGTGTAAATCCTAATGCTGATGCTGATGGAGTTAAATTATTTTTCCCACCAATGACTAAAGAGCAAAGAGAAGAAAATGCTAAAGCTGCAAAAGCAATGGGAGAAAAATGCAAAGTAGCTATTAGAAATATTAGAAAAGACGCTAATGACGCTGTAAAAAAATTAGAAAAAGATAAAGCAGTAAGCGAAGATGAAGCCAAAAAAGCTTACGATGAAGTTCAAAAATTAACAGATGCGGCAATAGCTAAGACTGATGAATTAGTTAAAGAAAAAGAAACACAATTACTTAAAGTTTAAAAATGGCAAAGGCTAAGGTAAGTTTAGCTAGCCTTTATGATAAATTAAAAGCTGGCATTGTTGATATGTTTATGATAATGATGCCAATACAATACTTCACTACCTATATCTTAGTAGGTAGTGCTAGTGAGTATAGACAAAATCAATCTTTTATATTATTTGCAACCATTACTTATCTTTTAGTTTTATTTTTACTTTTATTTTTTAAAGGTCAGAGTTTAGGGTATAAATATTTAGGTTTGCATTTAAGAAATAAAAATGGTAAAAAAGCAAGTTTATTTCAAGTTTTTATTAGATTGGTATTGTTTGTGCTTACATTTTCTTTATTATTTGGTATTTTATTTCCATTTTTTAGAAAAGATAGGCAATATATACACGATTTATTTTCAAACACAATAGTCCTTAAGGAGAACAAATGATGGATAGAAAAAGAATTTATAATCCACAAAGTAATGAAGATTTAACATCAAGAAGAGTATTTGGTGGAAATCCACAAGGTATATTAAATTTTACAAAAGCAAAATATGAGTGGGCTTTAAAATTATGGGATTTAATGGAAGCTAATACTTGGTTTCCTAGAGAAGTTGATACTACAAAAGATGCACTTGATTATAAATGTAATTTAACTTCAAGTGAAAAAAGAATGTATGATTTAGTATGGAGCCAACTAATTTCTATGGATAGTTTTCAAACCAATAACCTTGCCGATAATATCAACCCTTATATAACAGCTCCAGAGATTAATGCAGTATTAGCAAGACAAGCTTACGAAGAAGCAAATCATTCAAAAAGTTATGCGGTAATGGTTGAAGCTATTTGTGATGACACTGATTTAATATATGAAATGGAAAAGCACGACGCTACTTTAAGAAAGAAAAATGATTTTATTTCAAGTTTATATGAAGAACTTGCAGGAGATGTAACTGATGAAAAGTTACTATATGCAATGGTTGCGAATCAAATTCTAGAAGGAATTTATTTTTATAGTGGCTTTACTGCAATTTACGCACTAGCTCGTGCAGGTAAAATGCTAGGTTCTGCTCAAATGGTAAGATTTATTCAAAGAGATGAAATCACTCACTTATTGTTGTTTCAAAATATGATTAATTCAGTTAGAAAAGAAAGACCTGATTTATTTAATGAAAAAACAATTGCTAAAATTTATGAAATGTTTGAAAGAGCTGCAGAGCTTGAAATTGAATGGGGTAAATACATTACTCAAAATCAAATTATGGGCTTTACTGACGATATAATTACTGAATATATTCATTATTTAGTAGATTTAAGACTTAGCTCAATCGGACTTGATAAAAAATATAATGCAAAACATCCTATTAAATGGGTTGATGACTTTTCTAAATTTAACGACCAAAAGAGTAACTTTTTTGAAAGTAAAGTTACAAATTATAGTAAAGGAAGCTTGAGTTTTGATGATTTTTAAGGATATTTACGAACAGCAAAAATGTGCTAGACTTGCTGAGAATATTGCAAATGAAGTTAATATTAGCAATGAGATTAAACAAGCATTTGCTAATACACCAAGAGAAATTTTTATGCCTATGAGTAATTTTGCTTATGAGCTTCACGCAATGCCGCTTAGCTCAAATCAATGGATTAGCTCACCAATAACAGTAGCAAAGATGACAGCAGCACTAGAGCCTGTTGGTGCTGATAGTGTGCTTGAGATTGGTTGTGGTAGCGGGTATCAAGCTGCACTTTTGAGTAATCTTATTAGAAGAGTTTTTTCTCTTGAGAGAATAAAGGAATTATCAAATAAAGCAATAAAAAATCTTGATACAATCAAGGCAAATGTATATGTTCGCCACGCTGATGGAAATAATGGGCTTAAAAATTATGCACCTTATGAGAGAATTTTACTATCTGCATATACAAATAAAGTTCCTGATGTATTATTTACTCAACTTGAAGTTGGTGGAATTTTAGTAGCTCCTGTTGGAAATGAAAATAAACAATATATTACTAAATATATTAAGCATAAAGATAGAATAGAAGAAATCATTCTTGATTCTTGCATTTTTGTTCCTATGTTAAGTGGTGTTGAATAGTAATTTAACATCACTTTTTAATCTTTATTTTTACTCAAAATATTTTTAATCTACATTTATTTGTATAATTAGCTTAATAAGGTAAAAATTATCCTTTGTAAAGAAAAATTAATTTTAAAAATATATAATCGAAACTTTATTTAAAAATTAAGGACAAATTGAGTCAATGAATAAGGTTTTCTTATCATTTGTTGTTAGTGGTAGCTTACTAGCATCAAATTATAAGCTAGTTCCATTGAGTGCTGATGGAGTAGCTTTATCTAGCTCAAATTTAGCAAAGAGTTTTAGTGCCGATGCGGCTTTTATAAATCCAGCAAATATGGGATTTTTAGGACAAAATCCACAATTGCATTTTAGTTCAAATTTTTACAATGCTGCTGGCTCAAGATTTACAAATGAATTGGTAAATGGTTTAGATGGCGAACCATATTATAACGCCACTGATGCACACGGAAAAGAGTTTTCGTTCTTTATACCAACACTTGCATTTGTTTATCCTATTAACGAGCAACATTTTGTTGGATTTGCAGGTTATACTGATTTTGCTGCTGTTTATGGATGGAATAGTGATTATGCAAAAGCACTTGCTAATAATATGGATATTCGTGGTGGAACTGCAGCTATTTCCTATGCTTATAAGCCTATTGATGAATTAAGTTTGGGTGCAAGTTTAACATTAAATCATACTAGAATCAAATTTAATATTTTAAAAGATAATGCAAAAAATCCTAGATATATTCCAGCAGATATTAGTAGTGTAAATAGAGTTTGGGTTGATGAAAAAGGTAATGCACATCCTTATTCTTGGGTATATGAAGGAGATGCTAGGGTAGATAATGGTTATAAATTTGGATACAAATTATCTTTAACTTATGTTCCTAAATATTTTGATGATAAATTAAGATTTTCATTACTTTACAATTCTTCTTATAAAAATAAGTTTGAAGGTAATATTGATTTTAAAATGTCAAAGTTTGGAATGTTTGATTTTGCAAATAATTTATCTCCAAAAAATCAAGAACAATTTAATTCTATGCAAATGTCTATTCAAGAGTTAGCAGCTATGAGTATTGGATTGGCTGGTCTTATGAGTGAAGTATATAAAATAGACCCTAACACTGGTTCTATAGTTGGAACTTTACCTACTCAAGATAGTAAAGTTGGTTATAATGGTTATGTGAGTGCTAATTTCTTATATCCTGCTAATGCTAATTTTGGTATTGCCTATGAATATGGTAAACACGAGTTTATGTTTAATATGGGAAGAACATTTTGGAGTAAAGCAAAAACATTGGATTTAAAAATAAATTCACCAGAAATTCCACAATCATTAAAGCTCGCAACAATGCAATTTATGCAAAAGTGTGCAGCATCTGGTAATGATTGTAATACTATTGAAGGTTTTCAAAAAGTTGCTATGAGTATAGGTGCTACTTTAGACCCTAAAGATAAGCAAGCTATTGAAGAGTATTTTTTATCATCATTTTTACAAAGTAGTTTAGAACAAGGTTGGAGAGATACAACATTACTTAGCTTTGGTTATAGATATAACTATGATAAAGAATTATCGCTTATGCTAGGTTTTTCTACAGAAGATAGTCCAGTAAGACGCGAGAAAATAAGCTTTTTAGCAAAAGATAGTAGAATGTATATGTATTCTTTAGGACTTGAATATAGATTAAACAAAAACTTAAAAGTAACAGGAGCGGGAGCATATCAACACTATGCTGATGTTAAAGTAAATAATGTTACTGATAATATTTTGATACAGACTAAAGGTAAGTTTTCAAATCAATCAAATCAGATTGTAAATGTTGGTATCAATTATGAGTTTTAATTAAAGGATGTAAATGCAAAATTATTATGAATACTTAGAACATTATTCTAATTTAAGTAGAGTTGCTATTTTTGATGCAAATGGAAAAATAAGCTTTAAAGAGTTAAAAACTCATGTAGATAAAATGATAGCTTTTTTGCAAAATCAAGGCGTTAAAAGTGGTGATAATGTAGCTTTTATTATGAGTAATTGTAAAGAATTTATGATTTTATATTTTGCAATAGCATCTTTAAAAGCAGTCGCAGTTCCTATTAATACTATGCTAAAATGTGAAGAATATGAGTATATTATTAAAGACTGCGATGCAAAATTATTAATAGTTTCAAAAGATATTAAAGAAGCTGCTGAATTAGCTAATGAATTTAAAGATATTTTAATATACCATTCTTTTGATGATAATTTAAAAGATGGATATTTAGCGAGTTATTTAGATTATGCACCTGTTTATAATTTTAAGTGTGAAGCTAGTATTGATGATAGCGTTCATATAATTTATACTTCAGGAACAACAGGTCTTCCTAAAGGAGTTTTATTAAGCTATAAAAATATTTTATCAAATATCAAATCAGCTCAACACGATTTTAAAATAAAATCATCAGATAGAGCCATAGCGTATTTGCCTATGTTTCATAGTTTTACTTTAACAGCAGTTTGTTTATTACCTTTACTTTCGGGTTGTTCGCTTGTAATTGAGCGTTCTGTTTTACCTTTTTCAAATGTTATAAAACAAATTCTATTAAAAAGAGTTACGATATTATTTTCAGTTCCTGTGATACTAAATGCTTTATTAAAGGCAAAGTTACCTTGGTATTTTATGTGGTTTCATAAAATTAGAATTATAGTATCAGGCTCTAGTGCCTTAAGTGAAGGAACTCTTAAAGCCTATAAGGAAAAATTTAAAAGAACCGCAGTTTTAGAAGGCTATGGATTAAGCGAATGTTCTCCAGTAGTTGCGGTAAATCGCCTAGATAAGCAAAAGGTTAATTCAGTAGGTTTGCCATTACACGGGTATCAAGTAAAAGTAGTAGATGATGATTTAAAAGAATTACCTATCGGAGAAGTAGGGGAGTTAATCGTAAAGGGTGATTGTGTAATGCAAGGCTATTACAATAAACCTGAATTAACCAATGAAGTAATAGAAGGCGAGTGGCTTAAAACAGGTGATATTGCAAGACTTGATGAAGATGGATTTATTTATATAGTAGATAGGAAAAAAGACATAATAATTGCAAAGGGGATTAATATATATCCAAGAGAAATTGAAGATATTATTATGCAATTAGATGAAATTGATTCTTGTGCTGTTATAGGTGTTAAGGATAGTGATTTAGATGAAAGCGTTGTTGCTTATGTTTGTTTAAAAGAAGGTGCTAAACTAAGTGCTCAAGAAATTCAAAAGTATCTTAAAAAGTATTTAGCAAATTATAAAGTTCCTAAAACTATAATTTTTAAGTGCGAATTACCAAAAAATGCTGCTGGAAAAGTATTGAAAAAAGAATTAAAAAAAGAGTTAGAAATTGGAAAAAATTAAAGAGTTTTTAAGTAATAATTACGAAGAGAGTTTTTTATATTTAAAGTTATTAAATCAAGGTCTATCTAAAGAAGCGTGCATTATATTAAGAACAATGCTAAATAAAACTATAAAATCTCGTTTCGGGATAAAGTTTCATAGTATTGTAGAAGATGCTTTTAATGCTAATACTACCGCTCAAATGGTTTCATATTTACCAAATTTCGTTGAGTTATATGAGAAAAAATTTATTCAAGAAGCAAGCGGAAAGCAGTTTAATTATAAAGATAATGCAGGGCTTATTTTATTTCAATCAATAGCACTTACAAGATATGCTCATGTATTTTTTAACCTTGCTAATGAATTTGATGGGGCAAGATTAATTAGTGATAATGAATTAGAAGAATATAAACATAAGCCTTATACTGATTTAAGCGTTTATTTAAATGATTGCTTTGATATGATTGATGCTAGGATTAAATTAGAGTTTTTAACTTCGGATTTAAGACTTGATTTGATTAATACAAGGCTTAAAAATAGCCCAAAATTTCATAATCCTTTTAATGAAATTATGAAAGATTATGATTTGAGTGCTGAAGAAACTCTTATATTAATGGCTTTATTAAAAGAAGAATTAACAGGCTCTAAAAAACCACTTCATTATGAAGAATTATTAAGCATAATCAACCCTTATCAATTAGAAAAGATTAGAAATTATGAATTGTTAAGTGATGATTCTAAGTTGCTTAGCAATGAATTAATTGAATATGTTGGTAATGATAATAGATTTATTATAAGTGATAATGCGTTAAAATACTTTTTCCCAAATAAAGGCGAAAATATTAAAGCTATTGTAGAAGAATTAAATTTCTTTGAATATTTAGAAATAAATGAAATAGATTTAATAGTTAGTAAAGATATTAGCGATTTGGCAACAAGTCTTAAAAAACGCTCAACCAAAAGTGTGGCAAAAAGATTGAAAGATTGGGGCATAGTAAAAGATGATGTTTTAAGAGCTAATATAATTTTTTATGGACCTCCAGGCACTGGTAAGACTATGAGTGCTAGTTATTTAGCAAAAACTTTAAAAAGAGAAATTATCACACTAGATTGTTCTAAAGTATTAGATAAGTATGTAGGAGAGAGTGAGAAAAATGTTCGTGCTATTTTTGATAATTATAAAATAATTAGCAAAAGCGTTAAAACTCCGCCTATTTTATTATTAAACGAGGCTGATCAATTCTTAAGCACTAGAAGTGTAGCAAGTCACGGAAGTGAATTAATGCATAATCAAATGCAAAATATTTTCTTAGAACAACTAGAAAAATTTGATGGCATTGTAATAGCTACAACTAACTTTTTAGATAGTTTAGACCCAGCATTTTCAAGGAGATTTGAGTATAAAATCAAATTCTCAAATCCAACAGAAATAGAGCGTGAGAAGATTTGGAAATTACACTTACCAAAAAATGCGGAATTTGAATCAGGATTTAAAGTAGAAGATTTAAAAAGTTATGAATTAAGTGGAGCACAGATTAAAATGGTTGTTAAAAATACTGCTATAAAAGTTGCTCAAGGCGATGGAATTTTTAGATTAGATGATTTTAAAGAAAGTATTCAAAAAGAACTAAATAGCGATTTTTCTAAAGAAATTAAAATGGGCTTTAATTAATCAATAGCCCTTATAATAAAATAAACTACGAAAGGAAAATCCAGTGAATATTATTAAAAAAGCTCTAACATTTGAAGATGTATTATTGGTTCCGCAATATTCAGAAGTTTTACCAAAAGAAGTTGATATTAGCACAAAACTTACTAAAAATATTAATTTAAATATGCCTTTAATTTCGGCTGCTATGGATACGGTTACAGAGCATAGGGCTGCAATAATGATGGCAAGGCTTGGTGGAATTGGAATAATTCATAAAAATATGGATATTGAAAGCCAAGTAAGAGAAATAATCAGGGTTAAAAAAAGTGAAAGTGGTATTATATATGACCCTGTTTATGTTAATACTAAAGCAAAGGTAAGTGATGCTTTAGCTATTATGAATGAATATAGTATTTCAGGTGTTCCTGTTGTAGATAATGATAAAAAATTATTAGGAATTTTAACTAATCGTGATTTGAGATTTGAGACTGATTTTTCAAAAATAGTTGATGAAGTAATGACAAAAATGCCTTTAATTACTGCTAAAAAAGGCTGCACCTTAGATGAAGCTGAAGTAATTTTTAGTAAAAATAAAATAGAAAAATTGCCTTTAGTAGATGAGAGTAATACTCTTTGTGGTCTTATTACTATAAAGGATTTAAAAAAGCGTAAAGAATATCCAAATGCAAATAAGGATAAATTAGGAAGATTAGTAGTAGGTGCTGCTATTGGAGTAGGGCAACTTGATAGGGCTAGAGCTTTAGTAAATGCAGGTGTTGATGTCTTGGTTATGGATAGTGCTCACGGACATAGTAAAGGCATAATTGATACTTTAAAAGAAATCAAAAAAGAATTAAATATAGATGTAATAGTAGGCAATATCGCTAATCCTAAGGCGGTTAGGGATTTAGCATTAGCAGGAGCAGATGCTATAAAGGTTGGTATTGGACCAGGTAGTATTTGCACTACTCGTATAGTAAGTGGAGTTGGAGTGCCGCAAATTACTGCTATTAGTGATTGTGCTGAAGCTGCTAAAGAGTTTAATGTGCCTATAATTGCTGATGGTGGGATAAAGTATTCAGGAGATATTGCAAAGGCTCTTGCAGCAGGTGCAAGTAGTGTAATGATAGGCTCGCTTTTAGCAGGGACTGATGAAAGTCCAGGAGAATTTATCACATATCAAGGAAGACAATATAAATCGTATCGCGGTATGGGTAGCTTAGGGGCTATGGCAAAGGGTAGTTCTGATAGATATTTTCAAGAAGGAACAGCAAAAGAAAAGCTAGTGCCAGAAGGAATTGAAGGAAGAGTTCCACATACTGGAAGTATTAAAAATGTAGTGTTTCAATTACTTGGTGGTCTTAGAAGCTCAATGGGTTATAACGGAGCTATAAATATAAAAGATTTTCAAGAAAAAGCCGAGTTTGTAGAAATTACTAGTGCAGGGCTTAAAGAAAGCCATGTTCATGATGTAACAATCACTGCAGAAGCACCAAATTATAAGGTAAATCAATGAAAAAAACTTACGAACAAATCTGTGAAATTTTAGATGAAAAATTAAAAATAATTGAAGATGAGCAAACGCCTTTGTTTGATTTAGTAGATGCGTATAAAGATGGTATGAAACTAATAAATGAAGCTAGAGAATTGTTAGATAAGGCTAGTAAAGATATTGAAGAATTTGAACAAACTAAACAAAATAATTCTTTAAGTATTGATACAGAAAGATTGCCATTTTGAAAATAGCAGCACTTCAACTAAGCACTCAAGCTTTAAGTAATGCAAGGCTTGATTATTATTTAAGAATTTGCGAGCAAAAAGATGTTAGATTAGTAGCGTTAGGCGAGTATGTTTTAAATAATTTTTTTACTGAATTAAAGCAAATGCCAGTTGATTTAGTAAAAGAGCAAAGCAAGGTAAAACTAGAAGCCTTAAAAGAATATAGTGCTAAATATAATTTATGTATAGTTGCTCCTATAATTCTTAGCACTAATAAAGGTTTTAATAAAACTTGCTTAGTAGCAAATAAAGGTAAAATCAAATATATAAATCAGCAAGTTTTTATGCCGTATTCACATTGGAATGAAAAGGATTTTTTTATAAATTCAACAAAAGCTATTAAATTGCATACTTTTAAATGTGATAATTTTAAAATAGGTGTTTTATTTGGCTATGAAATACATTTTGATGAGTTTTTTAAAAAGGCAAATGAATTAGATTTATTGATAATTCCTACGGCAAATACTTATAATTCAAATTCTAGATGGTGCGAACTTATTAAAATGAGAGCATTTTTAAATAATACTAATATTTTAAGAGTAAATCGTATTGGTGTTAGCGAAGTAGATGAATTAGAGTGGAATTTTTATGGTAATAGTTTTTTATGCAATGCTTATGGAGATATAGTTCAAGAATTAAGCGACGCTGAAGAAGTATTAATTTCTGAAATTAGCAAACCTAGTGAAGCTGCTAAATTTTGGCAATTTAAGGAAGTAAGAAATGAAATCAACAAGCGACTTTTATGAAAGACAAACTTTATTATTAAAAGATAAGCAAAAGAATTTAGAAAACAAAGAAATCATAATAATAGGTGCAGGCGGTCTTGGCTCAAGTATAGCATACGCACTTGCTAGTAGTGGTATAAAGAGTATTAGTGTAGTTGATTTTGATATAGTTAGCTTTAGCAATATTCAAAGGCAAATTATGTTTAATTTTAACGATGAAGGTAAAGCTAAGGTTGATTGTTTTAATAAATTAAAAGAGCGTTCATTTTGTGATATAAAAACTTATAAAATGAGTGCGGCAGAATTTTTTGCTACTAAACCTAGTGCTGATTTGATTATGGATGCGACCGATAATTTATCAGTTAGAGCTGAAATTGATAATTACGCTAAAGCTAATAATATTCCTTGGATTTTTGCTAGTGTTGAAGAGTTTTTCATAAGTGCTAGTATTGTAAAAAATAAAAAAATAGCATTCAAAAATGAAATAAAAAGGATAAAACCTCAAGCAACTCCATTTGTTATGTTTAGTGCTACTTTTGCAAGTATTTTGGCATTAAAATATCTAGCAGGTTATGAAGTAAAACTTGATTATTTATATTATTTTGATTTTTCAAAAGATATTTTAAATCTTAATAAGTTTAATTTATGAACCATCAAGAAAAATCATTTTTTTTATTAATATTTGCTGTAGTTATCTGGGGAGCATCGTTTTTACCTACTAAGTGGGTATTAAACTATATAAATAGCTATGAATTATTATTTTATAGATTTTTATTAGCTTCTATTGTGTTTTTTTTCTTGGTTAAAAATGATATTTTAAAACATTACAAAACTACTTATTTATATGGATTAATCACTGGTTTTTGTATGGCGTTTGCCTTTATTTTTCAAACCCAAGCACTAAGCTTTACTCAAAGCTCTAATGTGGCTTTTCTAACTGGTTTAGAAGGAATTATTGCTCCATTTTTATGCTTTTTTATAAGCAAAGCAAAGCTTAGTTTTAAGATATTTTTCCTAGCTTTACTTGCTTGTTTTGGTATGTTTTTATTTAGTGATGCGAATTTTGATAATTTTGGAAAAGGCGAATATTTAGCGATAATTTGTGCTGTGTTTTTTGCACTTTTAGTGGCTTTAAATGATAAATTTTTAAAATCAAATGATTTAAATACCTTTATATTTTTTCAATTTGTAGGTAGCACGATAATGTATTTATTATCGGCTTTAATTTTTGCTGATTTAAGTTTAACTCCTATTTTAAATTCTAAGGTTTTTATACTTATTTTAGTATCAGCATTGGTATTTACAATATTTTGTTTTTTTGCTCAAAATTACGCTCAAAAGCACCTTCATCCAAGTAAAGTCGCATTGATTTTACTACTTGAGCCAATTTCGGCTGGAATTTTAGGAAGTTTTTATGGAGAAGTATTTACAATTTTACAATTATTAGGAGCAGGGTTAATTTTGATTGCTCTAGCATTTTCTTAAAGGATTTTTATGAAAAAAATATTTTTTATTGGTATTGGTGGCATTGGTCTTAGTGCGTTGGCTAGATTTTTAAATGAGCGTGGAATTAGTGTTTTAGGAAGCGATGTTTATGAGAGTGAATTAGTAAAAGAATTAAGAGCAGAAGGAATTGCGGTTTTTATAGGTCATAGTGCATCAAATTTAAGCAACGATATTGATTTGGTAGTGCATTCAGCAGTAATTCGTGAAAACAATCCTGAAATAAAAAAAGCAAAAGAACTAGGCATAAGAGTTCTATCAAGAAAAGAAGCCTTGCCACTTATTTTAGAAAACAAAATGCTTTTTGCAGTTGCAGGTGCACACGGCAAAAGCACTACAAGTAGTATCCTAGCAAATATTTTGCAAAGCTCTTTTATAATCGGTGCAGTGGATAAAAGAGCTGGTAAAAATATGGTGTATAAAACTAGTGAAAAATTAGTTTTTGAAGCTGATGAGAGTGATAGTTCGTTTTTGAATTTAAATCCTGCTTTAAGTATAGTAACTAATGCTGAACCTGAACATTTAGAGCATTATAATCACGATTTAAACGCTTTTTATAAAGCTTATACAGACTTTTTAAAACAAAGCAAAATTAGAGTAATTAATGCTGAAGATGAGTTTTTAGCTACAATTGATTTAGATTGTGAAAGACTAGTGCCTAGCGAAGATATTAAAAACTTAGAATTTGAAGTTAAGGATTATTTGCCTTTTATATCTTTTGATTTAAGAGATTTTGGTCGTTTTAGCGTGCAAGGTCATAGCGAATGTATAGCTATTGATACTGCTTTAGCAATACTTGCTGCTAGGTGTGTTGGACTAAGCCTAAGTGAGATTAAGCAAAATTTAAAAGATTTTTGTGGTATTAAAAAGCGTTTTGATGTTTTATATGCTAGTAAGGATTTTGTAATAATTGATGATTACGCTCATCATCCAACCGAAGTAAGAGAGACTAAAAAAGGCATATTTTCTTATGCAAAAGCACTAAATTTAGATGATACTATAGCGATTTGGCAACCGCATAAATACACAAGATTGCTTGATAATTTAGAAGGTTTTAAAACTTGTTTTGAAGGTTTTTCAAAGCTATTTATTTTGCCTGTTTATAGTGCTAATGAAGATGAAATTAAAATTGATTTAATTAAGCATTTTCCTAATGCTTGTTTTGTTACAGATGCAAAAAGAGTTAATAATTCTTTAAAATTATTTAGTAATTTAGGAGAAATTACTTTAGATAAAGGCGTAGTGGTTGGATTTAACGCAGGTGATTTGACCTATAAATTAAGGGGCTTAAAATGATTAGATTTGCAATATTTTTAATATTGTTTTTTGCATTAATTGGTGTTTGTATTTATTATAAAAATCATTTTAATTCTAAGCTTTATGTGGCTGTTATTTCATTAATAGTTGTTACTTTTATAGTTGGTTTTATATATACTAGCCTAGATAATTCAAGTGGAGCTTTAAAGCAAGAGATTTTAAATATTTATAATTCAGGCAAGGATTTAGATTGTCAAGGTATCAAAATCAATATCAAAACTCACGGATTTAACAACGGAACTTCAGTATTTATAGATAATACTAACAATCAAAAAATAGATATGTTTATTTGCAAATAATTTTAAGAATTTAATTAAAGCCTAAATAATAAAGGCTTTAATTATTTTAACTATCTTTAAAATATATTTTAGCAGCAAAGCTTACTGCTAAAATTATCATTGAACTTATTAATAAAATTGAAACCAACATTTTTTACCCCTTTAAAAATATCTATAAAGCACAGCATTAATTCCACTTGGCATATCGCTTGTGCTTTCTAATTCTTCAATTTCTTCATATTTTTTACGAGCTTTTTGTTGCTCTTGATGATTTGAACCTTCTTTTTTATCTCCAAAATTCATAGCAAGACCCGTAAAGCCCATATTTACAAGGCTATTTTTAAATTCTTGCTGATTTGCTATGAAAAGATTTAGAGTATTTGCATTATTTGAATTAAGATTTATATGCAAGTTGTTTCCCCTTGCAATCATAGTGACATTAACTTCTCCTAATTCTTTAGGATTTAAATTAATGCTAACTTTATGGCTTGGAGCTTTGAATTTTTCTATTTCTTCTTTAAAATCTCTTGTAAAATTATCAATTACTAATTTAGTTTGTTCTTTACTAAGTTCTTTATTAGGATTTAAAAAATCAACTTTAAGATTTTGTGGTAGATTTAGCTTTTCTTTATTATCTTGAGTTTGGCTTGAGTTTTCATCTAAATTATCTTGCAAATTTTCTTCTACTATATTTAATTCAGGTAGAATTTTATTTTCATTTTCTTTTGTTTCTTGGGTTTGAATTTGAGTTTTATTTGCTTGAATTTGTATATCTTTTATATCATTTTTAATTGTGTTCGGAGTGATTTTTGGACTTTGTGTTTCTATATCTTTTGAAACGATTTTAAATGCTTCTTCTTTTATATCTTTAGTTTGTTTTTTATCATCATTTGCAATTTTGCTTAATAACTCATTTAAAGCCCCAGTTTTTAGAGTTTTTTCAGCGTTGATAATAGGTTCGTTTGTATTATTAGATACAATTTTTTCACTTTTTACTGATAATAAACTTTCTAAATTTGGTTTTTTAATTTCAGTATTTTTTAAATTCTCTTCAATTTTTGTATTTTTGTTTAATGCGTGTGAGAAGAAATTTTGCTCATATAATTTAGGATATGGTTTAGCAAAAATTTGCTCGTTATATTCATTATTTTTAATTTTTTCATAAGTTATATTGCTAAGCCCTAATTTATGCTCTTTTGCAAGTTCTACTAATGAATGAACGCTATTTGTATTTGCAAAACTTTCTAAACTAGCTTTATTATTAACAATATTTTTTAAGTTAAAAAAATCATTTAATTTTACATTTTTTTTATCTTGCTTTAATATGTCTAAAAAATCTAAAATCTGAACGAAATTCAAATCATCTAAAAGTTCTTTTCCATATTCAACATCTTCCATAGAAGTCTTAATATCTTGCATAATTTCAGCATCACTTATTTGCAATCTTTTAGGTAAAAATTCATTCATTTCTTTTGCATTTTGCACTATTTTTGATACTTTATCTTGTAGAGTTTTTGGATTTTGTAAAAGACTTGCTAATAAATTTGGCTCTTGTTTGCTTGTTTTTTCATTTAATAAAGTTGAAGCTAGATTTATATTACTAAATTGTTTTACATCTTTATTTTTTATTTCATTTTTTGCTTTAAATACATTTTGCATTACCAATAAATTTTTAGTATCTTTTACATCGGTTTGATTAAATAATAAATCAGCAAAACCTTCTCCGCCAGACTTTTTAGAGCCTTTACCTTTTTTAGAATTTAGATTTTTTACATCTTGTAAAATTAATAAATCTTTCATAATAATCCTTGTTTAAAACTTGATGAGATTTAGCAAAATTCGTTCCAAGTTTTTGTGATTTCATATTTAAAAATTAACCTAAATTAATTAAACTTTTACTTTAAAATCAAGGAGAAAACATTGAGTATTAGAAATATAGCAGTAATCGCACACGTTGATCATGGTAAGACTACAATGGTTGATCAGTTATTAAAACAATCAGGAACATTTAGCGAAAGAGACCAAGTTGATGAACGCGTTATGGATAGTAATGATATTGAAAAAGAGCGTGGAATTACAATTCTTTCAAAAAACACAGCAATTAATTATAAAGGCACAAAAATTAACATAATTGATACTCCAGGCCACGCAGATTTTGGTGGAGAAGTTGAGCGTGTTTTAAAGATGATTGATGGGGTTTTATTAATCGTTGATGCTCAAGAAGGTGTTATGCCACAAACTAAATTCGTTGTTAAAAAAGCATTAGCATTAGGTCTTAGACCAATAGTTGTGGTAAATAAAATAGACAAAGCTGCAGCTGAACCTGATAGAGTAATTAATGAAGTATTTGACCTTTTTGCTGCACTTGATGCAACTGATGAGCAATTAGATTTCCCTGTAATTTATGCAATTGGAAAAGAAGGTATTGCAAAAAATGAATTAGATGATGATAGTAAGGATATGCAACCTTTATTTGACAAGATAATTGAGCATGTTCCAGCACCAAGTGGTAGTAATGAAAATCCTTTACAATTACAAGTATTTACATTAGGTTATGATAACTTCGTTGGTAAAATTGGAATTGCTAGAATTTTTAATGGAACAATTTCAAAAAATCAAAATGTAATGTTAGCTAAGGCTGATGGGACAAAACACACAGGAAGAATTTCAAAACTAATTGGATTTTTAGGTTTAGAAAAAATGGATATTGATAGTGCTAGCACAGGAGATATCGTAGCAATTGCAGGTTTTGATGCTTTAGATGTTGGAGATAGCGTAGTTGATCCTAGCAATCCTATGCCACTTGATCCACTACATATAGAAGAACCTACTTTAAGCGTTGTATTTAGCGTAAATGATGGACCTTTAGCAGGAACTGAAGGAAAGCATGTTACAAGTAATAAAATTGCTGAAAGATTAGAAAGCGAAATGAAGACAAATATCGCTATGAAATATGAAAATATTGGCGAAGGTAAGTTTAAAGTAAGTGGTCGTGGTGAATTACAAATTACGATTTTAGCTGAAAATATGAGAAGAGAAGGTTTTGAGTTTTGTCTTGGACGCCCTGAAGTTATCGTAAAAATTGAAAATGGAGTTAAAACAGAGCCTTTTGAAAATCTAGTTATTGATGTTCCTGATGAGTTTAGTGGAACGGTTATTGAAAAGCTTGGAAGAAGAAGAGCTGAGATGAAAAGTATGGTTCCAACAGGAGATGGACAAACTAGACTTGAGTTTGAAATTCCTGCTCGTGGGCTAATTGGATTTAGAAGTCAGTTTTTAACAGATACAAAAGGTGAAGGTATAATGAATCATAGTTTTATGGAATTTAGACCTTTTGTTGGTAGTGTTGAAAAACGCCAAAATGGAGCATTAGTGAGTATGGAAAATGGTGTTGCATTAGCTTATTCATTATGGAATCTTCAAGATAGGGGTGTTTTATTTATAGACCCTCAAGCAAAAACTTATGTTGGTATGATTATAGGCGAGCATAGTCGTCCGAATGACCTTGATGTAAATCCTATAAAAGGTAAAAACCTAACCAATGTTCGTGCTAGTGGTAGTGATGATGCTATTAAATTAGTTCCACCTAGAAAACCTACTTTAGAGCGTGCTATGGAGTGGATTGAAGAAGATGAATTAGTAGAAGTAACTCCAATTAATATTCGTATTAGAAAGCGTTATTTAGACCCAACTCTAAGACGCCGTATGGAAAAATCTAAATCTTAATTTTTATTCTTTCTATTCTAAATCTTTTAAAGAATTTAGAATAGAAAATTAAAATGTTTGAAAATAAAGCTTTTAAGACTTCTGTTAAGCAAAAACAATTAAAATTAAAAGATTATGAAAAAAGCAAAACCTATTAGAATGTGTATTATTTGCAAGATTAGAAAAAATCAAACTGATTTAAAGCGTTTTCAAGTGTCTTTAAATGAAGTTTTATTTCAATTTAATAGCGGTAGAAGTATGTATTTATGTGATGAATGCCTTAAAAAAGATGATAGTGATTTTTTAAAGTCTTTGCAAAAAGTTATAAAAATTAATATAGATAAAAAAGAACTTGCTAGTAAATTAAAAGAAAGGTTTTTAAATGGCGAATATAAAAATTAGTGAAATAGCAGCGGAATTAGGTTATCAAAATAAAGAAACTTTAGAAAAAATTAATGAATTAGGATTTGATTATAAATCACCTCAAAAAGCTGTAAGTGAAGATGTAGCAGCAGCAATATATGAGTATTTAAAAAATGGAACAATTCAACAAATTTTAAAAGATGAAGTTGCAAAATCAAGTAAAAGTGCCAAAAAATCTAGTACAAAATCAACTACTTCTAAAACAACAAAAAGTAAAACTGAAAAAGCTGAAAAAAGTACAAAGACTGAAAAGATTGAAAAAACAAAAAAAACTGAAAGCAAACAAAAAGAAATTCTTAAAGAAGAAACCAAAGAAGATAAACAAGAAACTAAAGAAGAAAAAATAGTAGAAGAAAAAATCACTAAGGTAGAAGTTAAAGAAGAAATGAAAAGCAAAGAAATAGCAAAAGAAGAATTAGTGCAAGAAGAACCTGTAAGTCTTGCAAGAAGTGGGCTTGAAAAACGCCGTGGCTTAGTAATCATTAAGAAGAAAAATGCAGTAAAAGAAGAAGTTAAAGAAGAGGTTAAGCCTAAAGCTCAATCAAAAGAGCCCGTATCGTTTGCTTCAATATTTAGCACAGATGAAAGCTTAAAAAAGAAAAAAGCTAAAAAAATAGTTCCAGCAGCAAGAAAAGAAAGTTCATCTAAGATGGATTTTGATACTAATTTTGCAGAGATTAATGATGATGAAGATGATGTTGTGGTTATGCCTGATTTTTCATTTAATGAAAGAAAAGAAGATATTGAAAAGCCTGCAAAGGCACAAACTTCATTAAGAAGTGCATTTAATAACCAAATCAATCAATTTACAAATACTTCAATAGCAAGGTCTCGCCGTAAAAAATCAAAAGCATATAAAAAAGAACAAAGTAGCGAAGAAATTACAAGTATTAAAATTCCTAAAGAAATAAGACTTTATGAATTAGCAGAGAAGTTAGGTAAAAAAGATAGTGAATTAATTTCAAAATTATTTATGCAAGGAATGATGACTACTAAAAATGATTTCTTAGATGAAGAAACTATTGAGATTTTAGGACTTGAGTTTGGAATTGAAATAAGCTTTTTTGATGAGACTGCACAATTTGATTATGTTGCTGATTATGAAGAAAATCAAGAAGAATTAAAAGATATTAAAGTTCCTGTTGTAACAATTATGGGTCATGTTGATCATGGTAAGACAAGTTTGCTTGATTATATTAGAAATAGTCGTGTAGCAAGTGGCGAAGCAGGTGGAATTACTCAGCACGTTGGTGCTTATATGGTTAATAAAAATGGTAAAAATATAACCTTTATTGATACTCCAGGTCACGAAGCATTTTCAGCTATGAGAGCTAGGGGTGCTAGTGTTACTGATATAGTAATTATCGTTGTAGCTGCTGATGATGGTGTAAAACCACAAACAAAAGAAGCAATTTCGCATGCAAAAGCAGCGGGTGTTCCAATCATCATCGCTGTTAATAAAATAGATAAAGAAGCAGCAAATCCTGATAGAGTTAAAACTCAATTAGCAGAGCTTGATATTATGCCAACTGAGTGGGGTGGAAGTCATGAATTCGTTCATATTAGTGCTTTAAAGGGAACTGGAATTGAAGATTTACTTGAAATTATCTTATTACAAGCTGAAATTTTAGAGCTTAAAGCAAATAAGAATACAGCTGCAAAAGCAAATATAGTTGAAAGTTCTTTACAAAAAGGTCGTGGTGTAGTAACTACTGTGATTATGGAAAATGGAACGCTAAGAGTAGGAGATACCGTTGTAGCAGGCATTGCTTATGGTAGGGTAAAAAGTATTACAGATAGCAAAGGTAACGCACTAAAAGAGATTTTACCAGGCGAGTGTGGTGTAATTATGGGTCTTAATGAAATTCCTGATGCAGGTGAGACTTTAATTAGTGTTGCAACTGATAAAGAAGCAAGAGATTATGCACAAAAACGCCACGAATATTTAAGACAAAAAGAATTAAGCAAATCAACAAAAGTAAGCCTTGATGAATTAAGTGCAAAAATTAAAGAAGGGAATTTAAAATCATTACCTGTTATTTTAAAAGCCGATGTAGGTGGAACATTAGAAGCTATTAGAGGAAGTCTTGAAAAGCTTTCAAATGATGAGGTAAAAGTTGATATTGTTTTAGGTGGTGTTGGTGGAATATCTCAAGGAGATATTGCTTTAGCACAAGCTAGTGGTGGTGTTATAGTTGGCTTTAATGTTCGTCCAACAGGGGATATTAAGGAAAAAGCAAAAGAAGCTAAGGTTGAGATTAAAACATATAATGTAATTTACAATTTAATTGATGAAATTAAGGCTATTTTAGGTGGTTTAATGAGTCCTATTATTAGCGAAGAGCAACTCGGACAAGCTGAAATTAGACAAGTAATCAATGTGCCAAAAGTAGGACAAATAGCAGGATGTATGGTAACTGATGGAAGTATAGTAAGAGGGGCTAAAATCCGTGTTATTCGTGAAGGTGTTGTAGTGTTTGAAGGAGAGATTAGCTCACTTAAACGCTTTAAAGACGACGCTAGAGAAGTTAGCAAAGGTTATGAATGTGGTGTTGGTATCGTTGGATTTAATGATATGAGAGAAGGCGATTTTATAGAAAGTTATAAAGAAGTTCAAAGTAAGGCTAGTTTATAATGAATGATAAAGCACAAATAAAACGCCTAAGAACACAAAGTTTGCTAAAGGAATTAGTAGGAGAAGCTTTAGCAAACTTAGATGATCCTTTATTAAGTGGTCTATTAGTAAATGATGTAGATTGTAAAAAGGGTCGTTATGATGCTTTTATATATTTAGATAAAATGTCGCTTACAAAAGATGAACAAAATTTAATTCTTTCTAAGCTAAAAAGAGTTAGTAAAGTATTGCAAGCTCATTGCTTAGGAGCGCTTGGTATGTATAGATGTCCAAATTTTCATTTTAGGTTTGACGATAGTTTAGATAAAATTAATAGAATAGAAGAATTATTTAAGCAAATTAATAAGGAAAAGAAATAAATGGAGCTAGAGAATTTAGCTAAACAGCTTAATTTAGTGATTTATGATACTGAATTAGCAAAAGAAGGCAATAACTTTATTTATAGAATTTTCATCTTAAAAGATGGAGAAAATAAATCAGTTAGCCTTGATGATTGCGAGCAATTTAGTAGATTGATTTCTCCTATACTTGATTTAAATCCACCTACAGATGAAAAATACTTTTTAGAAGTAAGCTCTCCTGGACTTGAAAGAAAGCTTACTAAAATAGAGCATTTCAAACTTAGTATAGGTGAGATATTAAAAATTAAAACTAAAGAAAAAGAAGAAATTATCTCAAAATTACTTAGTGCTGATGATGAAAAAATCACTTTAGAAGATGGCACAATTTTAAACTACGCAGATATTAAATCTACAAAAACTTATATCTATTGGTAAGGCAAAGCCTTACCTATATACTCTTACTCAAATTAATAATCATTAACAAAATCAAAATTAGAAATAAAAAAAACAAAGAAATTTAAAGGAATTTAATGAAAACTATTACAAAAAAAGATACAAAAACCTTAGCATTAAGTGCATTAGGTGGGACATTAGAATTTTATGATTTTATTATATTTGCATTATTTACTCCGTATTTTACACATCATTTTTTTCCAAAAGAGCTTGATGAGAGTATAAAATTATTAAATACTTATGGAGCTTTTGCTGCAGGGTATTTAGCTCGTCCATTAGGTGGAGTTATAATGGCACATTTTGGCGATAAGTTTGGTAGGAAAAATATGTTTTTATTAAGCATTATTTTAATGGTAATTCCTACATTTATTTTTGCGATTATGCCTACTTATGAGCAAATTGGCTATTTTGCTATTGCTATTTTATTAGCTATTAGATTAGTTCAAGGCGTTGCAATTGGTGGAGAGTTACCTGGTGCTTGGGCTTTTATATATGAGCATAGTCCTGATAATAAAAAGGCATTATTTTTAGGAGTTTTAACTAGTGGGGTTTGTGGTGGTATTACTTTAGGAGCTTTAAGTGCGTTATTGCTTCAACTAAATTTCACAGAAGATGAAATAAAAGATTATGCGTATAGAATTCCTTTCTTAATCGGTGGTATTTTTGGTCTAATTAGCATTTATCTTAGAAGATTTTTGCAAGAAACTCCTATTTTTAAGCAACTTCAAGCTGAAAAGCAATTAAGCGATTTTCCTATAAAATCAGTCATTAAAGATTATAAAATGGAAATAATTTTATCAATGTTTTTAACTATTGTTCTTACTGCTTGTGTTTTAGTATTTTTAATAATGATGCCTAATTTTATGAAAGGTATTTTAAATATCAATCCTGCTTTAAATACTAGCTTGCAAATTATTGCTAGTGTTAGTATGATGATTGGACTTGTTGTTTGCGGGGCATTGGCTGATAGATTTAAAGCTAGTTTAATTTGCAAAATTTTTGCTATTTTATTAGTTTTTACTAGCACTATGTATTTTTATTCTTTATATGTTTTAAAGGATTTTGCTTCAACTTGTATATTTTATTTTGCTTCGGCGTTTTTTGGTGGTATTGTTAATTTTACATCATTATTTATGTGTAGGCTTTATAAGGCTAGTATTAGATATACAGGCATAGGATTTTCTTATAATTTAGCTTATGCGATAGCAGGATTTTTAACTCCAATTATCGTAGTTCAATCACACGGAAAATTTGATATTGGTAGTGGATATTACATTATTTTCATATGCTTAATGGCTTTTTTAAATTCTGTATTTTTTGACAAAATTATGAAAAATAAAAAATAAAGAATTTGATTTTAAGATAAACTCTAAAAATTTTTAGAAGTTTATCTTATTTTGGAATAAGTTTTGCTTTTATCAAAATATAAAATATTTAAGGAAAGTTATGCAAAACGGATTTTATCAAGCTACAGGAGCAATGGTTACTCAACTAAATCGCTTAAATGTTATCTCTAATAATTTAGCTAATGTAAATACTGCAGGTTATAAAAGAGATAATGTAGTAATCGCTGATTTTAAAAGGCTTTATGATGAAGAAATGCAAAATATGCCAATTGATAATCATACAAAACAAGCTGCAAAATACATAAATCAAACCATAAATAGAGTTCCTAATATTGATATAGAATACACAGATTTTAGCGTAGGTGCAATCCGTCCGACCAACAATCCTTTAGATATTGCAATCAAAAGAAGTGATTGTTTTTTTATGGTTCGCTCATCAGATGGTAGTGTGAAATTTAGCAAAAATGGAGCATTTAGCCTAGATGAAGATGGCTTTATAGTTACAAAAAATGGAGATAGATTATTAAGCTCAAATTATTTTGAAGACCCTGCAAATGATGGCATTCAAGTAGGAGATAATCAAAGATTAACTATTGATTCAGATGGAAATGTCTATTTAGATGGTGAAGTAGCAAATAGGATTTTTGTAGCTAGGATGGATGATACAAGGGATTTAGAAAAGATAGGAGATAATCTTTATAAATTAGATGATTTAACTAAAATGCAAGATTTTGAGGGTTCAAATGCGCTTGCGAGTGGGTTTTTAGAAATGAGTAATGTAAATGCCGTTAATGAAATGGTAGGTCTTATAGAAACTCATCGTTTAGTTGAAATGTATCAAAAAGTAATGACTAGCCATATGGATGAGCTAAATAGCGACGCAATAAATAAATTAGCAAATGTTAAATAGGAGTAAAAATGCTTAGGTCTTTATATACAGCAGCAACAGGAATGATAGCACAGCAAACACAAATTGATACAACATCTCATAATATTGCCAATGTAAATACTATGGGATACAAAAAAAATAGAGCAGAATTTGCTGATTTAATGTATCAAGTAATGGAATACGCAGGCACTAGCACAAGCACAACAACGCAAAGTCCAACAGGTATTGAAGTAGGTCTTGGAGTTCGCCCAACAGCAATTACAAAACAATTTACACAAGGTTATTTTAAAGAAACAGGCAATCAATTAGATATGGTAATAGCAGGTAATGGTTTTTTCCAAGTTCAGTTACCTGATGGCACTACGGCATATACAAGAAATGGTGCTTTTAAGCTAGATAGTGAAGGAACTATCGTAAATAGTGATGGATATAGATTAATCCCTGAAATTACAATTCCTGAAGATGCAGTTGCTATTGGGATAGGAACTGATGGGGTTGTAAGTGTAATTCAAGCGGGTAATCCTGAAGCAGTGCAACTAGGTCAAATTGAATTGGCAAACTTCATAAATCCTAGTGGCTTACACGCATTAGGAGATAATAATTTCCTTGAAACTAGTGCTAGTGGAGCAGTTGTAGTTGGCACGGGTGGGACTAATGGTTTTGGTCAAATTAAGCAAAACTTCGTAGAGATGAGTAACGTGCAATTAGTAGAAGAAATGACTGATTTAATCACAGGTCAAAGAGCTTATGAAGCAAACTCTAAAGCAATCACTACAAGTGATGAAATGCTATCAATCGTAAATGGACTTAAAAGATAAATAATATAGATTGAAATTCTTATAATTTTATAAGAATTTCAAATACGAATTACTTAAAAGTAACTTCTAATGCTTGTTTAATATCAGCTATTAAATCATCAGCATTTTCAATACCAACAGAAAGCCTTACAAGACCTTCGCTAACTCCAGCTTTTATTAATTCAGCTTCATTTAATTGTCTATGAGTATGACTTGCAGGGTGTAAAATACAGCTTCTTGCATCGGCTACATGAGTTGCTATCATTATTAATTTTAAGCTATCTAAAAACTTAACTGCCTTAGCTTTATTTGCTTTTAATGTAAAGCTAATAACCCCACAAACCCCATTAGGCATATATTCTAAAGCTAGATTATAATAAGGACTGCTTTTTAGCATAGGGCAATTTACGCTTTCAATATATTCATTATTTTCTAAAAATTCTGCAATTTTTTTCGCATTTTCGCAGTGTTTTGCCATTCTTAAAGGTAGGCTTTCAATATGAGTTGATAGCATATATGCACTAGTTGCAGGTAAGCAAGCACCTATATCTCTCATTAATTGAACAATCATTTTTACAATATACGCTAATTTGCTAAATTTTTGCGTATAGATTAATCCGTGATATGACTCATCAGGGGTGTTAAAATCTGCAAATTTTTTAGGATACTTACTCCAATCAAAATTACCGCTATCAAGCACAACCCCAGCAATCACACTTGAATGCCCATCAAGATATTTAGTAGCTGAATGAATAACAATATCAGCTCCGTGTTTTATAGGCTGGCAATTAATAGGAGTTGCAAAAGTATTATCAATTACTAATGGAATTTCATTTTCGTGAGCAATATTTGCAAATCTTTTAATATCAAGCACTACTAAAGCAGGATTTGATACGCTTTCAGCGTAAATTAATTTTGTGTTTTCTTTAATAGCTGCTCTTATTTCATCATCTGTGCTATTTGCACTAATAAAGGTGCAATCAATTCCAAATTTTTTAAGCGTTACGCCTATTAGATTTATACTTCCACCATAAATCTCATTTACGCAAACTAAATGATCTCCTGCTTTACAAATATTTGTAATTGCAAAAAATATAGCCGCTTGTCCGCTAGAAGTTAGCACCCCAGCAATTGCTCCTTCTAATTTAGCAATTTTACTAGCTACATAATCATTTGTAGGATTTGCTACTCTTGAGTAAAAATATCCACTTTCTTCTAAGTCAAATAATTTTCCCATAAATTCACAAGAATCGTATTTGTAAGTAGTTGATTGAATGATTGGCACTTGCCTACTTTCGCCATTTTTTGGCTCATAACCTGCGTGAATACATAAAGTATCTTGTTTTAACATTTTCTCTCCTTTAAAAAAACATTAGTTTAACTTTATTTTAAGTCTTTAGCAAGTAAAAAATGGCAAAATTAGTTAAAAAAGGAGAAAAAATGCCCGTTAATATAAAAACTAACCTTCCAGCAAAAGTTTTACTAGAAAATGAAAATATTTTCGTAATGGATGAAGCAAGAGCAAATTCTCAAGATATTCGTCCATTAGAGCTTGTGATTTTAAACCTTATGCCAATAAAAGAAGAAACTGAATTAGAATTACTTAGAATGCTTTCTAATACGCCTTTACAAGTAAAAATCACGCTTTTAAGAATAGCAAGTCACGAGAGCAAAAACACTTGTCAAAGCCACTTAAACGAGCATTATTTGGTATTTGATGAGATAAAGCATAAAAAATTTGATGGAATGATAATAACAGGAGCTCCACTAGAACAATATGAATTTAGCGAAATAACTTATTATGATGAGTTAGTTAGTATTTTAGAATGGAGCAAAAGCAATGTTTTTAGCACTCTTCATATATGCTATGGTGCGATGTTTGGGCTAAATTATCATTACAATATTGCAAAAATTCCTTTACAAAAGAAATTAAGCGGAGTGTTTTATCACGATGTAATTGATAGTAAAGATGAGATTTTAAGGGGAATTGATGATGTGTTTTTAGCTCCACATTCAAGGCATTCAGGAATTGATGAATTAGCCTTAGCAAATCATAAATCTTTAGTGATTTTAGCTAAAAGCGATTTAGCAGGAAGCTATTTGATAAGAAGTTCTGATAGAAGACAAGTTTTTGTCCTAGGTCATCCTGAATACTCTCGCACTACTTTAGATAATGAGTATAAAAGAGATATTAAAAACGGCTTAGATGTTGATATTCCTTATAACTATTATAAAGATGATAATCCAAACAATCCCCCAAAACTTACTTGGAGAGCTCACGCAAATTGCGTTTATATCAACTGGCTAAATTATTATGTATATCAAACTACACCTTTTGAATTAGACAAACTTAATTCAATTAATTAATTAAGATTTAGATTTTCTAAATCTTAATTAGATTTTTTTAACTCCGCTTTCATTCATATAATTTATGAAATCTTGTCTTAATTCTTCTTCTTTTTGTTTTATTTTTGCTAGTTCTAATTCTTGCTCTTTTTTCTTTTCATTTTCTTTTATATCTGTTTTGATTTGTTTTAATGAGTCTAAAAAGTCCATTTTTTCTCCTTTTGATTTTTGTATTATATTATTTAAATAATGTAATAAATAACTTTTAAAAATATAAATTCAATATGTTTTATTTAATAAATTTTTGCATAATGCTAAGTCGTAAAGAGTTAAAAAGAGATAATTTTATTAAATCAAAGGAGAGAATTTGAAAACCATAATCGCATTAGATTTTGACACCTTAGAGCAAAGCCGTGAATTTGTATCAAAACTATCAGCAAAAAATCTTGAAAACTATGCAAAAGAGCATAATTTAAAATTAATTATGCCTTATTTAAAAGTCGGTATGTGGCAATACTACACAGCTGGAAATGACTTTTTAAAAGAGCTAAAAGACTTAGGTTTTAATATATTTTTAGATTTAAAATTAATTGATATCCCAAATACTATTTATAATGCTACTAAGACACTTTTAAAAAATGATATTGATATTTTAAGCCTTCATTCTTTTGCAGGCGAGCAAGCTTTAAAGGCTGCTGTTAATGCTAAAAATGAATTAGGTAGCAAGTGTGAATTATTTGGAATTTCTGTATTAACTTCGTTTGAAGAAGAAGAATTTAAAAATGATTTAGGCTTTAATGGAAGCATTAATGATTGCGTAAAACAACGCTGTTTAATCAGCAAAAAAGCAGGTCTTGATGGCATAGTAAGTAGTGCTTATGAAGCAAAATTTGCTAAAGATTTAGGACTTAAGGCTCTTACGCCTGGCATTAGATTTTTAGGCAATGATGCAAATGACCAAGCAAGGGTTGCTACGCCAAAATTTGCTATAGAAAACAATATTGATTATATTGTAGCTGGTAGAATGATTACAAAGAGTTCTAATCCTATTAGAGCTTATTTTCAATGTATAAAAGGAGAAGAAAATGAATAAAGAAGTTGCAAGTGAAGTTGTAAAAATATTAAAAGATTGTGAAGCAATATTTATTAATACTAAAGAATTTTTCACATATTCAAGTGGTATTAAAAGCCCTATATATTGTGATAACCGTGTGTTAATTAGCTATCCAAAAGAGCGTAAAATCATAGCAAATCATTTAGCGAATTTGATTAAAGAAAAAGCAGGAGATGTTGATTACATAGCAGCAACTGCTACTGGAGCTATTGCTCACGGAGCTTGGGTGGCTGATATATTAAACAAACCATTAGTATATATATTATCAAAAAACAAAACCCACGGAAGAGCAAAGATGATTGAAGGAAGCTTTAAGCACGGAAGCACTTGCGTTGTGCTAGAAGATTTAATCTCAAGTGGCGGTTCAAGTATTGCTGCTGTTGGTGCTGCTAGGTCTCACGGATTAGATGTAAAAGGTGTATTTTCAATATTTAGCTATGAATTAAATCAAGCTAAGAAAAATTATGAGAGTATTGATTGTCCTGCTTATTCGCTTAGTGGATTTTCTGCATTTAGTGGATTTTTAAGCGATGAAGAAGTAAAAGTTCTAAACGAATGGCGTGACGCTCAAGAATAAAATAATTTTAATTTCAAATTCCGATTTTGGAATTTGAATATCTTCAAACCTTCTTTACTTTACAAAAAATAATTTTTATAATATTTACTTAATAGTTAAAATTAAGGAGAAATAATGGCTTTTAAGAACGCAGTAGTTACAAAAGAACTTGATGAAAAATACAAAATGACAGATATTTTTTGCAATTATACAGATAGCTTATACTATAAACAAAATCATATGTTGCCTGATGAGAAAAGAATAGTAATAGATGAAGAATTAGATTGTTTTATAATACAAGCTTATAATTTTTTAGACCCTGAATTAGAGCGTGCAAGACTTAGTAAAGGCTTGTGGGTTTTATATTATAAAGGTAATTTGATTGAAGTTATACTTGATTATGATTTTGATATAACAATAGATGGTGTTTTATACGATAAAGTTTGGAGTATTTTTGATATTAAAAACAATGAATTATTAAGTGAAAAAGAAGTTATAAATCTTCTTAAAGAAATATTAGATGTTTATAATCTTTCTGGTGCTTGGGAAACAATTGACGGCTATAAAGTATATGTAAGAGATGAAATAATAAAAGAATAAATATTTTAAATCCTAATTCAAATTCTTTAAAAATTGCGGAATTTGAAGTAGGAATTTGGTTTAAAAAGGGGTGGGGTAAGCAAATGGCTTTTAAAAACGCAATTATTGATGATAGATTAGATAAAAAATACTCACTTTCTTATATTTACGCAGAACATACTGATGATTGGTATGGCAGACAATATCATAAATTTCCTTATGATTGGGATATTGTAATAGATGAAGAATTAGGCTGCTGGTTTATGAATTGTATGTATTTTGATGACCCTAAGCTAGACTATGCTAAACTTGATAAGTCATTATGGGTATTGTATTACAAAGGTGAAGTAATAAAAATTATTTTAGACCGAGATTTTCGTATAAAAATAAATGGAACTTTATATGATATAGTTTGGAAAATACTATCTATAAAAAACAATAAAATATTAAATGAAAAAGAAATCATAGAATTGCTAAAAGATATTTTAAAAGTCTATGGAGTTAATGGATTTTGGACTGAAAAAGAAGAATGCACAATTTATGTAAGAGATGAAGTGCTAGGAGAATACATATAAACAAAAGGAGATTTTATAATGGAAAAAATTGTGATAAAAATTGTAATTTTAATTGCAATATCGCCTATTTATTGTTTTTTGTTTATGATGGTTATTTTTGGATATTCTGCTAATGATATGTATAATTTATCAATTTTACAAGCACCTTATGGAAGTTTGATTGGCTCAATATTTATTATACCTTTATGTTTTTTAACTCATATAATATATAGCGTTGTATCAAAAGAATTATGTAAAGCGTTTTTATCTATTGTATTTTGTCTTTCTTTTATTCCTGTTTTGACCTTATCAATAGGCGGAATAATAGCTTTGATTTTGCCATTTATGTATTATTATTTATTAGTAATGTTATATAAGAAATTCTTTAAAAGTAAATCAAGTTTTATAGGCAATACGCAGTTTAAATTAGATTTTAAAACTATACAAATTGATAACGAAATTTATGAAAAATATAAAATAAATGAAGCACTTACTAAATATAATACACAAGATACCATATTCAACACAAAAACCATACTACTTAATAAAGAGCTTGATTGTTTTTTTATTGATTGTGATTTAAATTCAAATAGAATATTTTGGATTTTAAAATATAAAACAGATATTATTAAAATACTTCTTGTGCATAAAAAGCGTTTATCAACTGATACTGCTATATTTGTAATCATAGATATTGCGGGTAATAATTTACTTAGCGAAGAAGAAGTGGTTTATTTATTAAAAGAAATCTTAGATATTTATAATCAAGATAAACAAATAAAATACACATTATTAGATAAAAAATATTAAATGATTAAAGAAATTTTAAAATTTATAATTATATTTACTTTAACTCCTATAAATGCTGTTTTTGTATATCTTGCAATTAAATCTTGTTTTATTGAAAATTATTTGTTTTTAATGTTTGTTTATATGTTTGTTCATTATTTTGTTTTATCAATGAAGTATTTTTATGATAAATCAAAACTTTTTGCCATTGTTTTATTTAGTTTAATTTCGCTTATTTTTGTAGTAGAAAATTGGCTATATTTTATGATTTTTATCGCTATTTATATCCTTGTAATTTATATATTAAGAGAAGTTGATACAAGCAATGCGATTTATGTGATTAATCCAAAAAGATTTGATTTAGTCCATATAACTTTTGGATTTTTAATGCTGCTTTCATTTATTAGTATTGTAAGCTTTTTAAAAGATGAATTAATTATTTATAAAATAATCGGCGTAGTAATTATATTATGCACTTTAATTATATTTTGTGGTGTTAAAAGAGTGATTTGCTATGAAGATTGCTTGGTGTTTGTAAAAGGCTTAGGAGTTAGCAAAATAAAATATGATGATATTAAGGAATATTATTTTTTTAAAACAAATTTTAAAAATACTATAAGAATTTTTTTAAAGCGAAAAAGATTTAAGATTTTTTATATTTCTTATGAGCTTTCCTTTAATAAATTTAATAAAAGCGATTTAGAAAAATTAGAAAAATTAATCAATAAAAATGAAAATAAAAATAAAGGAAGTATATTTCAATGGATTTAAAAGCATTAGAGCTGATTTTAAATACTTTTTATTCTATAAAATATCTTAGCTTATGCAATAAAATTACAAAAATTAACACAAAATATTGATTTTTATCAAATTTAATCAAAAAAATTATAAAAAACATAATTTCATTCCATAATAAAAGTCTATATTAAAAAAAGGAGTGATTATGAACGATAAACCAATTTGTTATGTTCCTAGTAGAAGAATTGGCGAAGTTTTTAGTGGTGTTCCATCATTTCTAGGGTTGCCTAAGATTCATAATGATGAAGAACTAAACAATTATGATATTGTAGTAATGGGTGTGCCTTGGGAAGGGGTTTGCACTTATGGTAATTATTCAGGTTGTGAGTTATCTACAAAAAATATTAGAGCTGCTTCTGTTAGATATGGTGGATATTTACCAGAATTTGATTTAGATGTATTTGATTATTTTACTGGTGGAGATTTTGGTGATTGTGCTATAGAAAATGGTAATTATGATTTTTCTTTTAATAGCATAAAAGATAAGTATTCTAAAATAATGAAAGCCAAAAAAATCTCTGTAGTATTTGGAGGCGATCACTCAATATCATTTCCGTTAATTAGTGAGTTTGCTAAGGCACATAATGGAAATATAGGCATTATTCATTTTGACGCACATATGGATAATATGGATAAATTTGGCGAAGAAAAATTAGCTAGATGTTCTCCTTTTCATAGATTATACGAAGACCCTTATATAGACCCTACAAAAATGGTGCATTTTGGAATAAGAGGACCTAGAAACAATCCAAATGGTTTAAAAGAAGCAAAAAAATTTGGAGCTCATGTAATTACTGGAATGCAAGTAAAAGAAATGGGCTGGAAAGCTGCTATAAGTGAAGCAATTAAAATTGCAAGTAATGGCACAGAAGCTATTTATGTAACTATATGCTCTGATGTTTTAGATATAGCATTTAATCCAGCAGGCCCACCTGATCCTTGTGGTCTTAGCACATATGAACTTGCTATGATGTTACACGAATGTGGAAAAGCAGGTGCTAGTGCGTTTGATTTTGTTGAATTATATCCAGGAAAAGACCCGCAAAATACTTCAGGGCATGTAGCGGTGTGGATGAGTATATATTTTTTAACAGGTCTTACTAAGTATAGATTTAATATTAAATAACATATAAAAACATAAAGGGGAATTATGCAAAATAAATATACTTGGAAGGATAAAATTAAAGCAATAGGGCCAGGAGCTGTAGTTACTGGCTCTTTTGTTGGCCCTGGAACAATTACAACTTGCACTAAGGCTGGAGCTGGATTTGGCTTTGCTTTACTTTGGGCTGTTTTATTTTCAATAATAGCTACCATTGTATTGCAAGAAATGTCAGCAAGGCTTGGAATAATTACTCAAAAGGGATTAGGCGAAGCTATATTAAACACTTTTAAAAGTAAGATTGGAAAAATATTAAGTGGAATTTTAGTGGGCGGTTCTGTGGTTTTAGGTTGTGCTGCTTATAATGCAGGGGATTTAACTGGTGCTGCACTAGGTCTATCAACGATAACTGGGATAAATATAAGTTCGCTTACTCCTTATATGGGCTTGTTTGTATTTGTATTATTATGGATGGGTAGTTTTGATATTATCAAAAAAATTTTTATGCTATTAGTTATTATAATGGCTTTGATTTTTATCTTAACAATGTTTGTTGTTAAGCCAGATTTTTCTTTAGTTTTTCAAGGATTATTACCTACTTTTCCTGATGGTAGTTTATTTACTATCATTGCAATTATAGGGACAACTATTGTGCCTTATAATTTTTTTATACATTCAGCAACTGCTAAACGAACTTGGAAAGATGCTAATGAGTTGGAATTATCAAAATGGGATATATATTTTTCTATAACCACAGGTGGAATTATTACAGCAGCTGTTGTAATTACAGCTGGTGTTGCAATGATAGGAATGGAAGTAAAAAATGCTTCTGATATGGCTATACAACTTAGACCATTATTAGGTAATTATGCTGAAATAGTTTTGGGTGTTGGTATATTTGCTGCTGGACTTGCTTGTTCTATCAGTTCTCCTATGGGAGCTGCTTATGTTATGAGTGCTTTTTTAGGTTGGGATTATAAGCATAACGATATTCGTTTTAAATTAACCTGTTCTGCAATATTATTAATTGGAGTAATTGTTTCTTCAACTGGATTTAATCCTATAACTTTAATATTTACAGCTCAAATTCTAAATGGCATAATACTACCTGTAATTGTTGTTTATTTGGTGTATATTACATCAAGCAGTAAGGTTTTAAAAAATCATAAAAATAACAATATTAAAATATTTTTAGGTATTATCATCGCTTTAATTTCTGTGATTTTAGGCGGAAGTAGTTTAATTAGTGCGATAGGAAATATAATTTAAATATGCAAGAGTTGTTAGATAGATTAGTAAAAGATAATATTAAATATACAAAATTAGGAAGATTGGCAAATTATATCCCAGAGCTTAGCAAGGCTAAATTAGACGCTTTGGGAGTTTGCGTGATTGATAAGGATTATAATGTTTTTTGCTCGGGTGATAGTGAGCTAAGGTTTAGTATTCAAAGTGTTTCTAAAATAGTTACTTTAATGTTAGCTTTATTAGATAATGACTATGAGTATGTATTCTCAAAAGTAGGTGTTGAGCCTACAGGAGATGCCTTTAATTCAATTATGAAACTTGAAACATCAAACAATAAAAAGCCATTTAATCCAATGATAAACGCAGGTGCTATTGCTGTTGCTTCTATGATTAAAGGCAAAAATGCTGAAGAGAGATTTAATAGAGTGCTTGAGTTTTTTCGTTTGATTACTGATGATAATGAAGCGTCATTAAGCACTAAAATATACGAAAGCGAAAATAAAACAGGCAATAAAAATAGAGCCTTAGCGTATTTTATGAAAAATGATGGGATTATTAGTGATGATGTTGAGGTGGCTTTAGAAGTTTATTTTAAACAATGCTCAATACTAGCTAACACAAAAAGCTTAGCTAAATTAGGATTATTTTTAGCTAATGATGGGCTTAAAGATGGTAAGCAAATAGTTAGTAAAAAAATAGCTAGAACGATTAAGAGTTTAATGCTAACTTGTGGAACTTACGATTTATCAGGAGAAATAGCTGTAAGGGTAGGACTTCCATGTAAAAGTGGTGTGGGCGGTGGTATGGTATCGCTTGTCCCTAGAGAATTTGGGATAGGGGTTTATGGACCAGCACTTGATAGCAAGGGTAATTCAATAGGTGGTGTTAGGATATTAGAGGGCTTATCTAAAGCTTTAGATTTATCAATTTTTTAAATTAATCTAAAATAATTAAAAGTATCTAGTATTTTTGTGCTTTATATTTTGAGTTTTAAGATTTAAATTCTTATAATTTCACTATATTAATTTGCATATTTTATAAGGGCTAATGTGATAGAATGGATATATAATAAATTAATAAAAGTTTTTGTTGCAACTTGCTTTAAAGTTTTAATATTTATTGTTTTATTGTATGTAATTTCTTGGTCTTTTTTAATGTTATATATGGATACTTTTATACTTACTTTAATACCATTAAGATACTTATTGCCATGGTTTTTTATAGATGACGATGATGCTTATGCTCGAGGTTTTTTGTTAGGCTTGTTGTTGCTTATGATATGGAGTTATTTTAGTATATCTGCGACTAAAATCTATTGTAGAAATATTATTAATTTTTATAAAGGCGAGAAAGATTTAGGCTTTTTATTTTATTTTACCTTATTTAGTATTCTAAATGCGTTTTTTAAATTTTGCTTTTTAAAATTAGGAGATATTCACAATAGCACTTTAACTCTTGCTATTGCTTTAATATCTACGATTTTAATTTATTTTTATATAAATTATACGATTAAGAAAAGAAAATCATATTAAATAATAATAGTAATGATATTACAAGGATAATTAAAAAATAAGAATTTGAAATTCTTATTTCAAATTCTTAAATCTTTTTATGTTTTTTAACATATCAATACCAATTAGGCAATTGCTCTAAACTATCGCAATCTTGAAACATATTATCTATGTAATTAACTTTTGAAGTATCAAAGTTTAATGGTTGATTGAAGTTTTTACAATTAGCAAACATATAGCTCATATCAATTACTTTTGAAGTGTCAAAGTTTAGTAATTGATTAAAGTTATAACATCCCATAAACATACTGTTCATATTTGTAACTCTTGAAGTATTAAAGTTTAATGGTTGATTAAACAGACTACACCAAAGAAACATACCAAACATATTTGTAACTCTTGAAGTATTAAAGTTTAATGGTTGTTTAAAATTTCTACAACCATTAAACATATAGCTCATATTTGTAACCTTTGAAGTATCAAAGTTTAATGGTTGATTGAAGTAATAACAACCTGAAAACATATAACTCATATTTATAACCTTTGAAGTGTCAAAGTTTAATGGTTGGTTGAAGCTACTACAATTACTAAACATATAACTCATATTAGTTACTTTTGAAGTATCAAAATTCAAAGTTTGATTGAAATAGACGCAAAGATTAAACATATAACTCATATTAGTTACTTTTGAAGTATCAAAGTTTAATGGTTGATTGAAACTACGACAATCACTAAACATATAACTCATATTAGTTACTTTTGAAGTATTAAAATTTAAATCTTTATTAAAATAATAACATCTAAAAAACATACCACTCATATTTGTAACTTTTGAAGTATCAAAGTTTAATGGTTGATTGAAATCCAAGCAACCATTGAACATATAACTCATAGTTTCAACTTTGGAAGTATCAAAATTCAAAGCTTGATTAAATCTGAAACAATAATTAAACATATCACTCATGTTGGTTACATTTGAAGTATCAAAGTTTAATGGTTGATTAAAGACAAAACAATTTTCAAACATATGACTCATATCGGTTACATTAGAAGTATTTAAAATTAAAGCTTGGTTAAATTGCTTACAATCAAAAAACATATAGCTCATATCTTTAACTTTTGAAGTATCAAAGCTCAAAGCTTCATTAAAATACTCACAATTACTAAACATAGCACTCATATTAGTTACATTACTTGTATCCCATTCGTTTATACCATTAAAATCTTTTCTCGTGCTGTCTTCAAATAATTCACTCATATCAGTAATTAAACTCGTATCAATATCACCTAGATAAATAGTCTTATTTTTTACTAACTTTTTTAATTCTTCTTTTGTGGTAGGCTTATATTTTTTCATAAAATCTCCTTTAATTTTGCTAAAGCTATATCAAATGCATTAGCTCTTTTTCTATCATAACAAACACTATTTTTACATTTAGGGCATTTAGATGGTGGTAAATCATTTGCACTTAGGCAATCGCTTTTATGAATTATCACCACTGAATACCCACAATCTTTACAAATAAACTTACTTGGCTTTGGTGCTATTGGCATTTATACTCCTTTAAAGAATTTGAAATTCCTATTTCAAATTCTTTTTATTTTTTACTTTTTCTTAGAGCTAGTAAAGAGACTTATAACTTCTTTACCTATGGCAAAAGCAGTAGTAATACCAGCCATAATCTTCTCTTTATTTTCAACAACGAAATCAACTGCTTTTCCTAAACCATCGCATAAGTTATCCCATAAGCTTTTTTCTATCTTTTCATCAGCTAAAGCTTTATAATCTTTTGTGGTGCTTGTTGATTGATTGTTTGATGAATTAAAATTATTTGTATTAGGCTTTACTTTTTCGTTGCTTTTCCAGTTGTTTTTATTTTCGTTTATCTTACCTTTAAATACTGCTCTTTTTTTGCTGGGAGTATAATCAATGATGAAGTCAAGTAATTTTCCTAAATTATATGGGTTTTCTTGAATGCCATTTCTGCTCTTACCTGATGAATAATATATAGGCTCAATCCTTACGCTAGTTGTCTCATATATCCTATCACTAATTATTTTTACACTTTCATCAAGATATTTTATAAGCTCTTCTTCTGGATAAGGACTATCACCCTTCACCCAAAAATCTCCTTCTAAAGCTTGATCACACTTATTAAGCGCTATTAATATTCTATCTTTTGCGTTTTCTCCTAAGGCAGGGATTATTACATTAGTAATTAGATGATAGGTAGTGCCTAAATCACGAGTCTTTGCATCTACAATAACTAAAACTAAATCTATTAAAGCATTTCCTTTACTATCTTTTTCGTGAAGCTTTTTATTGATTTTTGCAATATGCTCACTATCTTTTATCCCATCTCCTAAACCTGGACTATCCCATAAAACAAGGTTTCTTCCTATTTCGTATTTTTTAATCTCCATTGTTTGTGGTTTGCTAGTAGTTCCGATTTCACTAAATTCTTGTTTGTATTCATCGCCCATATTAAAAAGCGAATTAATAGTAGAGCTTTTGCCAACTCCTGTTCCGCCTGTAATTAATATATTTAGCTTTGTGTTTGCTAGTTTTTTGATATTTAGCTTTAGCTTATTTTTATCTTCTTCATCTAAATCTGATTTGTTTAACAACTCATCTAATTCTGTATACTCTTCTTTAGATTCTTCTTGTTCTTTATAGTATTTCATAACTTCTGTTATGTTAGATATATCAGGTATTAATGCTGTTGAAGTTGGTTTTTGATAGTTTAAAATATCTTTTGATTTAAAGCTGATATGATATGCTTCTTCAATCAAAGCAGCTAATTTCATTCTGTTTTCTAAATCAAAATCTAAATCTTTTAATAAAATATCTAAATATTCCTTAGGGCATGTAGATAGCATTAAATTAGCAAAAATTGTTGGTTTGCTTTTTTCTTTAACAAAATTTAAAATGTTTTCTTTTAATATTTCTTTTTTAATTTCTTCTAGGTCTGTAAATTCTTTTAGTATTCTTTTGATTTCCATTTTTTATCCTTTTTATTTTTAATTTTTAAATATTTGTGATTAGATAAAAAATGCTTTCTAAGTTCCTTTAAAAATAGATGAAGGTTTTTGAGTATATCCTAAAGAGTTATACCCCCCCCCCATATAAAAGAAAAAATAACTTTCATTTATTCTCCTTTCTTGATTTTTCTTGATTATAACACATTGAATGTCAAAATTCTGTCCATATAAAATTTTTTAAAAATATTTTTTAAATTTCATTAATTTTTACAAGAATTTGAATTAATAATTTAAAAAAACTATGATTTAGATTTAAGTATTTTATATAAATAAAAGGAATTTCAATTAAGAAATTCCTTGTGGGGTGTTTATTAGAAT